>NZ_WSSC01000003.1:0-300000 GCF_009792895.1 Pigmentibacter ruber | reverse complement strand
ATGTAATCATCTGGACTATAATCAAAAGAAGCTTGACAAGAGGCGCAAGAAACTTCAAACATTTAAGGAAAACCTCATTTTCATTAAATTAATTTTAGAATACAAGATAAAAAAGAATTATTAAAGAATAGATAATAATCAATATGTCAATTATTTAAACACATAATTTTAAAGTTAATAAATGAATTAGTTTTTCTACATTTTTTTCGAGATTTTCAATAGATGAAGAGTTGTCAATAACATAATCTGCATAGGAAATTTTTTCATTATCAGGCATTTGTGATGCCATAATTTTTTTTGCAGCAACTTCATCTAAATTTCTATTTTCTTTTAATCTACTTAATTTTATATCTTCTTGCGCAGTGACTACAATACAAAAATCAAAATCCGCTTTCCTATTAAGTTCTAAAATTAAAGAAGCTTCATAAAAAACCCATGCTGTAGGAGCCAACTTATTTATTGATTGAAATTTTAAATTAAAGTGCTCATTCATAGCCGGATGCATAATTTTTTCAAATAATTTTTTTAGTTTAGGATCAGAAAATATAAGGTTTCTAACAAATTCTCTATTCAAAATTCCATTGCTTACAAAAACTTCTTCACCAAAAATAGATTTTATTCTAGCTTGAACTGCTGGATAAAACAAAACCTCGCGCGAAATAATGTCTGCATCCCAAACACAATATCCGCGTTTTGCAAGCATTTTTGATAGCAATGACTTTCCTGATCCAATTCCACCAGTTATTACTATTTTTTTTGCCATAATTATTTAGCGTTTATTGTTATCACGTTGTTGTCTATTGTATTGATTATTATTTGTGTTTGTAGATTGTTCATCATAAAAACGTTGGGTATTTTGGTAATTATTAGATCTTGTATTATTAAATCGTTGTTGTTGAGAATTATTATTTTGATATTGGTTTCTAAATCCATTTTGTCCTAAATTTTGTTGTCTAGAATTATTTTGTTGATAATTTCTATTTACATTATTTCTATTGTTCATATTTTGCGAAGTGTGCTGCTGATTTCTTTGTTGAAAACCAAATCTATTTCTATTTTGTACATTATTTTGTTGTTGGCGAGAATTATTCATCATGTGATGGCTCAAATGCGGTTGAGGGCTAGTTTGAGTACCATCTGAGTGAACATAGCCAGTTCTTGTCATTAAATGACTTGGAGTAGGTCTAGATTGATCTTCAAAAACTCTTTTTGTAACACCTTCTGCAACCAATTCAACCAACAAATCTTCAACTGAAATGCCTTCCATTTTAGACATTTGTCTTAATTGATTCATGAGTGACCATGAAAAAGAGACATTTACAGAATTTTGAGAAAAATCTCTTACCTCTGGTGCTTCTTCATCGCCAAAAGATTCATCATAGTTTTCCTCGAAAATCTGAGAATCATCTTCTAAATCAAAAGAATTATTTTGCTCTGTTTCCCAACCATTTTCTGAATTTACTTCCTCAGTAGAAGCAACTTCTTCCAAACTATCTTCCGCGGGACTTAGTGCCACAATATTCTCCATTTCTTTTAAAGGATTTAATTCAGTTTCACTCGGAAAAGTTGAAGGCATAAAACTTTCATTGGTATTTTCATTTTTATCAGAAATTTCATTTGCTATAGCTTTTAACTTGGGAGGACGACCTCTACCACGTTTAACAGGTGCGGATTCTAACATAGTATCTTTTGAACTTTCTTCAAAAAGGGACAAAGAAACATACCTACGAGAGTGAAAATTAATCACGACGATACTCCAAATATAAAGAAACAAAAAAGTTATTTAATAATTTAAAAATTCAGGCAGAATCTCAATAAAAAAATTCCTATGCAATTAAAAAACTTGAACATATAGAAGGAGAGATTTTCTCACTTCATATACAATCCCATAATTGAACTCTTAAAACAAGTTCTTAAAAGCAACTGAAAAGGAAAATTGTTCCTAGATGGTAAGCTTTTAATTAATTTACATCATTAGGATCTTGCAAATCAGCATATTCTGAAAGCATATTTAAGTTCTCGGTCCAACCAGATTTAACTTTAACAAAAAGTTCTAAAAACACCTTTCTATCAAGATGTCTTTCCAAAGAAATTCTTGCATCAGTTCCAATACTTTTTAGTCTAGAACCTTTTTTACCTATCACGATTCCCTTATGAGAATCACGTTCAACCACAATAGTAGCAGAAATATTTGTAACATTATTTTTGTTTTCAAATATATCGATTACGACTGCAATTTTATAAGGAAGCTCTTGACCTAATTGGCGAAAAATTTGTTCACGAATAATTTCAGCGCAGACAAATCTTTGTGGCCTATCAGTGAGATCATCTTCACCAAAAAGCCATTCACCTTCAGGCATCTGAGATAAAATATAATTTCTAAGAGACGCAACTTCTGTAGGTCGCTTAGATGAGACCATCAATGGGAAATCCCCAATTAATTGGCATTTTAATTCAGATACTGATTTGACACCTTCAATCAGGTCATGAAATCGATTTACAATATTTTGCCTTCCGTGCTCTACTTCCTCTATCTTAACCTTATCTGTTTTAGTTGCAAGGACTAGAAGCTTTTTCTCAAACTTTTTTAAAATTCCATCTAACCAAAGGGTATCTTCTTCATGCCAACCATTAGTTACGTCAATCAAGTAGCAAACCAAGTCCGCATCTTTTAAAACACTCCATGCTACCTTATTCATTACTTGATTCATTTTTGGAAGATTATCAGATTTGTGAATTCCAGGGGTATCTAAAAGTAGGGCTTGGCTATTTCCTTCAGAACAAACTCCCAATATTTTATTTCTTGTTGTTTGAGGTTTATTACTTACAACAGCTAACTTTGTTCCCAATAAAGCATTTAAAAGAGTACTTTTACCTGCGTTAGGACGCCCTAATAATGCTACATATCCACAATTTTTTGTCATTTTTCCCTACCAAAAAAACTTATAATCATTTCTTTTGTTAATTTTCCTGTTTCAATTTTATCTACAATATTTTCTGCTACTTTTTTGCTAGCTTCCCTTTTACTCGCTGCTACTGCTCGTCCAATTTCTGTATTTCCAATAAAGGCAGCAACAATAAAGAAGGTTTCTTGTGGTGTTCCTTCAGTGCCAATCGTTTTGTACACAGGAGGCACTCCAATAATTCCTTGAGTCCACTGCTGCAATTTACTTTTTGCATCAAATTTAAGCAAAATATTCGGACCTTCTTGAATATCTTCAGCAAAAACCTTTAGCAACCAAGAATGAACCTTTTCTTCACCAGCATCGAGCAAAAGTGCTGCCGTAATAGATTCAAACGCGTCAGCTAAAACATTATCTCTTCGCTGGGGATTAGAATTCATTTCAGCTTTTCCTACGAGGAGACAATCTCCTACACCAAGATCACGACTTTTTGAAGCTAAATTTTCAGTCCCAACTATAGCTGCTCTTAATCTTGATAAATCACCTTCTTGGAGTGATTTGTGTTGAATCATAGCTTCTGAGGCAATAAAAAAACTTAAAAAAGCATCTCCTAAAAATTCAAGCCTTTCATTAGAAAAAATACCTGATTTATCATTAGGCCAGTAAACTAATGAAGAGCGATGGACTAAAGAAATAGCGGCTAATTTCTTATCATTATAACGATGACCTTGAATTTCACCTAATTTATCAATATTTGCTTCGATTTGCGGAAATACTTTACTTAACTTATTAAAATTAAATTCACGTAAATGAATTTTTAATAAGGAGAGACGCTTCTCTAACATTACTCAAAAACCTTATCAATAAATCCGCCTCCAAGAACTTCATTATCCTTGTATAAAACAGCAATTTGACCTGGTGTTACAGATTTTTGAGGAGAAAGAAATTTCAAAGTAACTTTATCAGAACTCATATCAATAATAGCAGAACAAGGTGAAGAACGATAACGTATTTTCACTTCAAACTGAGATTCATTTCGAATATTTCGTATAGAATGAAATTTTTTAAACGAAAAACCCGAACGATAAAGATACTTTTCTTCACCAACAAAAACAGTTCCTGTTTCAGAATCTATTCTTGTTACATAGAGAGGATTTGGATAAGAAATTTTTAAACCTTTTCTTTGTCCTACTGTAAATTGATGTATTCCATCATGTTCGCTAAGTATTTGGCCATCCTCATGTTTAATAGAGCCTTTAATCAAGTCTGATTCTTGGACTCTATTTGCAATAAACTTTGCATAATCATTATTTGGAATAAAACAAATTTCCATGCTCTCTTTTTTAGAAGCATTTATTAAACCGTATTTTTCAGCAATAACTCTTACTTCAGGCTTTGTTAGTTCACCTAATGGAAATAAAACTTTCGCAAGCCTCTCTTGAGTCATGGAATATAAAAAGTAACTTTGATCCTTATGAGAATCAAGACCTTTTAATAATTTATATTGCCCATATGATTCATCATAAACAATTTTGGCGTAATGCCCAGTTGCAACATAGTCACATCCTAGACGTTGAGCTCTATCTAATAAATGATCAAATTTAAGAAAAGTATTACATGCAACACAAGGATTAGGTGTTCTTCCTTTAAGATATTCGTCAGTAAAATAATCAACTACATTTTCTTTAAAATCATCTTGATAATCAAAAACGTAAAAAGGAATTCCCAATTTATGTGCTACCATTCTTGCATCAGCGACATCATCTAAACTGCAGCAAGTATCAAATTTACTATTTGGGTCACAACTGGTTTCATTTTGGGAGTAATCCCAAAGCTGCATTGTTACCCCAATAACATCATACCCTTTTTCAACCAATAAAGCAGCTGCTACTGAGCTATCAACGCCACCAGACATTGCGACAAGAACTCTTTTTTTCATGTTACGTCTCAGAAGTTATTGAATGTATATCGTACTCACCATGGCCGTGCTTTTTCAAAAAAGCATCAGCTTCATTTTCTAATGATAAATTCCTTACAAATCCCCTTAAATAAAAAAACTTTCCTTCAAATTCATGCTTACTCCAATCAATAGGAATAAAAACATTTCTTTCTTCATTAAAGTAATTTGCCCAATAGATATCTAAATAATCTATTATATTTAATGCAATTTCTTGTTCATTTTCATTAATAGATTCTTTTATATAAACGCATTCTATGGGATAATGAAAAGAATTATCTTTTTTATTTAAAGAAATTTTAATTTGAATTTGTTCCTTTGATTTTTCCGCTTCTAAAGTAAATATTTCATTCTCAAGATACAAAGAATGTTTTTTATTTAAGAGCGTTTCAATTTTAAATTTCTCTTCTAAATCCCAAATTGGTTTAGTTTTTGATGCTTCTAGATAAGATAATTTTTGCATATATTATTTTTATACCCCAAAATTATAACCAATATTTTGAATAAATTCTTTTGCCAAATTTATCTCTTGTAAAGTTTCAAACGGTTTTGTTGCTGGCAATAATTTATTGGAAAATTTAGCTTTTGTTGTATTTAACTCACAGAGCATAGGAACTCTATCAAAAAAACTTTCCAGAACTAAATAAATTTCAATAGGTAAAAGCCCCTCTACGCTAGATAACCATTTCTTTGCATCAGCAAATCTATGCTTTTCTATCAATTTATCAAGACCAATAGTGTACTCAGTCCCGTCAAACAATTTAATTTTTTGAATAGTGTTTAACTTATTTCGCAATTTTTCATGAGCAGCATCAAGAAAGATAATTTCTTTACTCAATTCTTTTGGTATAGAATAAATCAAGTTCCAGCCTATATGAAATACAAACTCAGGACCAACAGTGCTTAAAAAGAAAGCAGCTAACTCCACATCTGGCAATACTTTATCGAGCAAAATAGGAAATTCTGATTTGTTTTGGAGTACGTATTGCAAACCAATATTTAACGCACCTCTTTCAACTTGCAAAGCGTAAGATATAGATTGGTTGTCTATATTTTGCATATAAGCTGAGACAATTACATTAGAAGTTCTTGCTATTCTTTCCTTTAATTGCATTGCATCGTGCATATTTTGTTTTACTAGATAAGAAAATACTTCTTCTATAAATAAAACTTCACGAGTATTGTTTATATTTACTTTATGAAACTCAATTTTAGTTAAAATTTTATTGCATAACGCTACAATTTTTTCCCCAGCTTCTGCGATAAAATCATCATCTTCATAAAAGTAACTGGGGTCAATATTGCTTGAGCCTGAAATCTTTTTTAATTCATCCATTCCTAATGCTAATTGCATATAACGAATACCTTCTTCAGGCTCTAAAGTACCTAAAAAATGAATGACTTGATCTGTTACTTCTAAATCAGAATTTAAATTTGCAGCATCTGACAACTTTTTTGGATATTTTCCTAAAACTTCTTGTTTTTTCTTTTCCAATTCAATTTCAAAAGCTAAAGATTTTTTTAATACCTGAAAATCTTTTGGCTTTAAGATTTCTTGTGCCTCTTCTTTTGATACAAATCCTTGATCAGAGAGCCTAGCTTCCTTCCATTTTAATCCATCTGCCAAAGATTCTTGCCGAATAAGCATTGCAGCATGTGCAAATGTGGAGGCTGCTATTCTAGGGTTATAAGAGTATAAATCGTCAATAAAAGGCTTTAATATTTCAAACGCTTCAGGATCTTCATCATTTATCTGCAAATAAAATCTATTATCCAAAGTTTTAAGCCAGTTTTCACGAATATCATCAGATATAATACCAACTCCTTCAGGGATTATTTGGAAAAACTTTGACAAAACTAGTACAATAGTTTCCTCATCTAATTCAAAGAACCTCTTTGCAGCAAAATTTGAACCTATTTCAAGCCAAACTCTTACCCACGATAGGGCTTTAGCAAATGAAATTTCCCCAGAATTATGATCTAATGGGGTTTGCCAAAGATCAAAATCTAGCACCTTTTGTAACTGCTCACCTCTGATCCATTCAATAACTTCCAGAGAATCTTCTATACCATGAGCTATTATACTTCTGTAAATAAGATGAGCAGGCGCAACTTGTACTAGAAACGGTAATAAAGGTTGAGTTATAAGCCAGTTTATATCTAATACAGCTGGAGCTAAGGGATTTTCTGGTTCTAATAATTTCCAAGCAGATTGAGGCGTTACATCCTGAAAAATGCTTTTATTGCGAAAGAGCTCTAAAGACTCCATCTCTTCAGACAAAATTTTTGGCGTGTAAACCATGAACATTTTTTCCAACTCCTTGACCTAAATACCGAGAAACAGGCAGTCTAATATTTAGAGTATTTAAATATAAAGTGGATATCACATCTTTATTAGAACAGGACAGAAAGCCTAGGTATCAACTTCAAACATTCTGTGCCGTAGCATGTAATAATTGATTTAGGAAGGAGAAAATGTGGCCCAAGTCCATAATAGGGTCAAATATCAGATAAAAGACAGAAATACAACAAAAGAAACTCCTATTGCATATGAGCAATATGTGACTTTTTGGGGAACAAGAGGTACTATTCCGATACCAAACGATAAAATGCTTAAATATGGAGGCAATACCTCCTGCGTTGAGGTATTATCCATCACAGAAACGGATTCAAAGGCTATTATTATAGATGCAGGGACTGGACTGATAAAATGTGCTGAAAACGCTCTGTTACGTGGAGACCGAATATTTCATTTATTTCTAAGTCACATGCACTATGATCACATGATTGGTCTCACAAAATTCATACCCTTTTTTAGAAATGACTGTGTTATAAATATCTACGGACAAGCAAAATTTGGTCTATCTTTAAAAGAAATATTCCAAAAATTTTTTTCCGCCCCTTTTTTTCCAGTAGAATTCTATCAATTACCAGCGCTTAATAAAATATTTTTCCATGAATTAAATAACTTAAAGTCTATAGAAGTAGATAATATTTCCATTGAAATTCAGGCATTAAACCATCCCCAAGAAGCATTGGCTTATAAAGTTTGGGATTTTCATAAAAGAAACTGTGTTGTATATGCCTCCGATCATGAACATGGTAGCATAAAAGATTATGAGTTAGAGAAATTTATAAAAAATGCAGATTTGTTAATTTATGACACCACTTACTCTGATAGTAACTATAAAAACTATGTTGGCTGGGGGCATTCCACAGCAAAAGCAGGGGCAAGTATTGCTAAAAATTCTAATGTAAAATATTATGCAATTTATCATCACGATCCATCAAGTAGTGATGAATATCTTGAAAGCAAAATTCTAACGGAAGCACAAGCAATTTTCAAAAACAGTTTTCTGTCTGCAGAGTACCAAACCCTGAACATAAACCAACTACAATCGATATTGACTGGCAAGTGATATTATGGGAGATAATAGGGTTTGAGTGCTATATTTTGCTTTTAGCGATATACATAATAATTAAATTCTCTGGAATGATATCAAATGACATTTCAAAATAAGAACAACCGTCCATTTAAATTCAATTATAAACCACCTAGAAGAGATCAGTCCTGTCTACCTTCAGAAATCATAAGCAATCCAAATAGACCTCAATGGTTAAACCTTTTACCTGCACAAATGGACATTGTTTTTTTTGATTTAGAAACTACTGGTGGAAATCCATATAACAGTTCTATTATTGAAATTGGCGCTATTAAATACAGTCAAGGGGTTGAAGTTGCTCG
This sequence comes from Pigmentibacter ruber, assembly GCF_009792895.1. Taxonomy (NCBI): domain Bacteria; kingdom Pseudomonadati; phylum Bdellovibrionota; class Oligoflexia; order Silvanigrellales; family Silvanigrellaceae; genus Pigmentibacter; species Pigmentibacter ruber. Next base: position 291,395 of record NZ_WSSC01000003.1, on the reverse strand, counting down.
TTTTGAAACACTTATAAATCCTAAGAGACACATTCCAAGCATTGTTCAAAAAATAACAAAAATTAATAATGAAATGGTAGCAAAAGCACCTACTATAAAAGAAGTTTTCGAAGATTTCATTAAGTTTGTTGGAAATTCTATTATTGTAGCACATGGAGCCCAAGGAGATATTGCTTATTTAGCATACCATATGCGAGAATTTAAAAACGAAGAATTCAAAAATTTTTACTTCTGTACACATATATTAGTCACTAATATTTTAAATGAAATTCCTTCAAAAACCCTATCAGGTGTTGCTGAATATTTTAATATTCCCGTATTAGATGCACATACTGCTTTAGCAGACGCAGAAATGACTGCAAATATATTTTGGAAAATTATTGAAGTATGTGAGAAAAATGGTTTCAAATCTTGTGATGATCTTCTAAAGTTACAATCTGATGCTGAAACCGTAAGAAAATTAGGGCCAGGAATTAATCCAGCAATAGTTGAAAATATACCAACGACTCCAGGTATTCTATTCGTTCTAAATTCACATCATGAAATATCTTACTTAACAGCTAGTCAAAATTTAAAAAAATCATTACAACAATTGACTGAAATTGGCCAAGATAAAGAAATGAACAAAGTTATAGTTGATGCCTCTGGCTTTAAATTTGAACGATGCGCCAGTTTATTAGAAGCTTTGATTCAAGAAAAAAAAGAATTAAAAAGAATTTCTCTATCTATCGATCCTAGAAAAAGTCAAAGCCGCAGCGAAAATTTTTTACAAATCTTTATACCTAATGATATGATTGAATATTCAAAAGTTTTTCCTGAGAAAATACCTTTTTTAATTCCGCAGCAGGGTGAATTACATATTCAAGATTTCGATGATAACGAAACATATATTCGAGAGAATAAAACAAATAGCAATCTATATGTTACATTTGGTGAGCAAGATGAAAGTGTAATTCCAATAACAAGGACAAGAAAAATTTCATCTATATATAAGTCAGATAAATTTAAGTTATCAAGACTTCGCAACACCGAAAATGAATCACATATAAGAATAGGACATTTGAAAGAAGGAATTGGATACTGTTTTGGTCCTTTTCCACAGCCTAAAGTGGCACTTGCTGAATTACAAGAACTTATTAATTTTTTCCCTTTTGAATATAACACATATACTATGCACGAAAGATTTGCACATTTAAGAGTTATAATTTCATTATTAAATGGAAATATAGACGAAGAAATATATCGTATTGAAAAAGCTAGCAAGAAAACAAAAGCTATAAAAAATTTCTCAAAATGGTTGAGGAATTTAAATTTACTAAGACAAATTAAATATATTAAAGAAAAAATAAATCATAATATAGTAGGGTTAAAACCTAAATCTGGTTTGTGTTTAATATCAAATAATGATTTTAAAGAATTTGATATAGCTATTGTAGTAAATGGAAAAGTTGCTAAGAAAACAAGACTCCCATTTGAGCAATCTGAACGATTAAAAAGTTCAAGATATTTCACAAGACTTTTTGAAAATTATTATAATGAAATAAACTCACCTTTATCACCAATTGTCTTCACAGATGACGTTTGTTCTGATATGGAACTATTTTCGTATTGGTTGCATAATCGGAAAGGTGAAGGAGAATGGATTGATTTTAATGAACTTGAAAGCTTATACAATACTTCTTTAATTTAAAATTATATTTTTTCAGGCTTTTTTTTGTTTGAAGTCTTTTCCAAATCTTTTTGGACGTGAACTTGTTGCTCAATTTTCATTTGATGAATATATTTATCTAAAGAAACTTTATGAAAATATTTCACATCAGTAACATGTTCCTTTATCTTGTTACCAATGATTCTTAAATTTTCCAAAAATTCTCTTTCAAATTTAATTCTTTTTAATTCACGAATTATTTCTCTTTTAATTGTTATTTTATGCAAAAGCTTTCTAAAGTAAATGTTTTTAAAAATATTTCTGCTAATTAATTCCTTAGTAACAGCTTTATCATCAAACATTTCCTTTAATTTATATTCCGATAGAATATCAGCATGCCTAACATCTCTTCTCCGTCTCAACATTGCATACTGATGTTGTAGTTCAGCGAATTTTTCCCAAGTATATGATAGCGGTGAAAAAACATTAACTCTCATTTTTATCCTCCTAATTATAATCGGATAAAATTAATTTTTAATTTAAAAACAAAAAATAAGCTTGATATTTAAGGAATATATGATACTAATACACAAGTATTCCTCTAAAAAAAATTGTTCTTCTTTGCTTTTTCTAATGTAATAGTTTAAGAAACTAAATATTCAGGAGTGTTTTTTTTCAACACGCCTTTTCTTTTGGGGATTTTCATGAAATTCATTAATAAAAACCACTTTATTGCCATTTCATTGCATTCTATTTTCATGTTTTATGCCTGTACCACAACAAATACACGCCCTTTAAATTCAACACCTCCACAAACAATTACTTCATTGGCTCCTAATACCTCTTTTGATGCAAATACTATTGATGGAATATTAGCAACAATAACCGACCAAGTGATTTTACTTAGTGATTTACAGCAAGCAATATTTATTGCATCTAATGGACAAACCAAACTACTTCCAAATGGGCATTTAATTGGTGGTAATTTGTCTACCCAACAAGCTTACCAAATCTTAGATTCATTAATAAATCAAAAAGTTCTGCAAGCAAAAACACTTGAACTTGGTATTGATATTCCAGAAGATGAATTATCTCAAAGAATTAATGAGTTTTTAAAGCAAAGAGGATTTTCAGAAGACGATCTAAAGGAACAATTAGAAAGATCCGGAAAAACTGTAGAAGACTACAGAAAAGAATTTAAAACAGAAATATTGAAGCAGTCACTAATAGCAAGAGTAATAACTCCTTTAGTTAATGTAAGTGAAGAAGAAGTAAAAAGTTTTTATATTCAACAAACAGGAAGTATAAAACAAATAAGTACAATAAAATTAAGAAGTTTAATGATTAAAATTCCTGAAAATGAAAAAGATGATATTTTAAGTTCAAAATTAGTAAAAGTTATTAACGAAAAAATTGAAGAAAAAGCTGATTTCTCATTATTAGTGAAACAATATTCTATGGCTGCCGATGTTGAAAAAACAGGTGGTTTATTACCTCCAAAACCTATCAACGAACTACCAGAGCTTGTAAGGTCTAAACTTTCAAATATCAATATTAATGATGTTATTGGCCCAATTGTGTTAGGTAATTCTGTATTTTACTTTCAATATTTAGGCGTAGAGTTAATAGCAGATAATGAGTTCCAAAAGAATTTTAATACTTGGAAAAATAAATTACAAGATATAAAGTTCAATGAAAGACTTAGTGAATATTTAAAAGCTGAAAGAACTAAACTAAAAGCAAATATAAGACCAATTAAATTTACAAGACTATAAATTTTCAAAACTATCTATAGCTATATTAGCATTTTTTATCTTTTCTTTGTAAAATTTTGTATTTTTTATTTTGCTAATTATTTTTGCAGCTTCTTTTAATTTACCTTGTTTTTTTAAGGCTAAAGAAATATTAAACTGAACTTTATGAATATCACTTTTTGTAAAGAAAAGGGCATTATTATAAAACTCTAAAGCTTTCTTAAAATCTTTCTTCTGTGCAAATGCTACTCCTCTATTATTAAAAAAACTAGCTATTGAATGAAATTCAATAGTACCTGCTACTTTTTCTAAAAATAGATTGGCATTTTCTAATTCTCCCAAGCCAGCATATGCTTGGGCATTTAACAAATTTGCATTTTTATTTTTTGGATCTACTTTTAGCACACTATTAACAATATCAATTGTGGATTTCCAATTTCCCTTTGCTAAATGCACTGAACCTAAATTTATTTTATGATTTAAATTTTTGGGACTTTTTTCAGAAATTTCTTGATATATTTTTAATGCATCATCAAATTCATTGCTTAGACATAATGCTTTAGCTTTGCAATTCAAAATGTTTGAAATTTGGAAATTATTAATATCCCCTTCATTCAAAGTAGCAATTGCTAAGTCCATTTCTTCAACACATTCAGCATATTTTTCAATAAGTATTAAATATTCACCATAGTAATGAATAGTTTCTATAGAGTTCATTACTATTTTTGAGAAATTTTTACTTTCTAGAAGCTCTTTACATATAGTAATATCTTTTGCTAAAACTGCTTGACAAAATTTCCCTAACTCTTCTTTAAACAACAAGTTTTTATTTTTTTCTTCATAACCTTTTTCAATTAAATTTATAATTTCTTGTGCATCAAAATCTTGATTAAAAATTTTTGCTACTGAAAACTCTCCTAATAAAAATTCAGTTTCTTTATCTAAATTATCGGAAATTACAATAATAGTTGATAATAAAGATGAAGGATGATTTTTAAGAATTGTCAAAGCTGTACATAATATTGATTCATTAGATTGGCTATTTAAAATAACAAAATGAATTTCATCTATTTTACTAGCATTTATTACCATTTGTGTTTCTTGAATATTTTCAGCAGTTATAAAATTATATTTGCTGGTTAAATTAGAAAAAAACATTGAAAAGTAGCTTCTATTTTCAGAGTTTCCATCTATTAAAAGAATGCTGAGTTTTTCTAATTCATTCATTAAACAGCACCAATATTTGTAGAATTTATAAATTGATTTACCTTATCATAATCAATTTTATTTTCAAAAATAAGTTCACCTTCATAGATAAACTTATCTTGATTTTTTTTTACTTGTAGAACTTTTATTTTAAATTCACAATTAACACCAATTGTATCATAAATTGATCTTGAATAAAATTTTAATACACTTTCAAAATTATACTTAATATCAGATAAAAACTCAACTTTCATTGGAAATATTTTAGTTATAACTATTTTACTATAAAAAGATGAGTTTTCTAAGAAACAAAAAATTTGACAATTTCTATATCTATTATCAGATTCATTGGAATATTCTCTTTTAAATAAAGTTATATTATCAATTGTTCTTATAAATTTCTCTTCCTCTATTGGTTTCGTCAAAAAATTTATTTCACTAAATTCACTTCGATTTACTAAATCTGTTTTTGCACTAACAATAATTTTTTTTAATTTTTTTAAATTTTTATTTGAATTTAAATACTTTATTATATCTAAGCCATTTATTTCTGGCATTGATAAGTCAACTATTATTAAATCTGGTTTAATAACTTTATTTTCTAACTCATAAAATAATTCAGTAGGATCTTTGAAGAGAATACATAAATATCCATTATTCTCAAGTATTTTTTTTAAATACAAAGAATATTCTTCATTATCATCTATTATATATATAAATTTATCAGTGTTCACTAATTATCCTTATGTTTTAACATTTTTTATTGCAAATGATCTTATTCTTTGCGCAACAAATTCCGGCATACTTACAAATACTGTTGTTACTTCATATATATTGTCTTTTTTTAATGTCGATTTCATAACTTTTATTTTGTAATCATCTTTTGGCATATTTGCTATCTTATGTAATTCACTGCATGTAAAAGAAAGAATAGATTGCTCTTTAAAATTAACAGGACTTTCAATAATAGCCCCTTCTTCTGATAAGCCAATTAAGGAAAATTCTATGACAGCTGGTAAGTTTAAAGTTTTACATTTGAAATTTACTGCTGCAAAAGCAAAAGTTATTATTGAAGACTTATCTATTCCTATCAAATTTCTAATTCTATTGATTAATATATCTCTGTCAAATGGCTTTGATATGTAATCATCAATTTTTAATTCAATAGCTTTATCAATTATTTTTTGTTCTTTATGTCCACTTATAACACAAACTTTAAACTTTTGTTTTACTTTATATTCAGGAATTAGTTTTAATATTTCTAACCCATTCATTTCTGGCATAGATAAATCTAAAAAGATGAGATCCTTTGAAAGATTTTCATTTTTTATAACATCTATCAATTCCTTACCTGTTGCACAACAAACAGAAGTTAAACCCATTTCTTCGACTATATCCTTAAGATAATCTCGAATATCTGGAACATCATCTGCTATAACAACCGTTTTAAAATCACTCATAAGTTTTACTCACTAATTAATTTATCAGCAAGATTTGAAAGTTCCTGCCAATCTAGCGGCTTTTTTAAAAAAGCGTAACATCCATTTTTTAAAGCTTCATCTTTTGATATCTCTGCAAAACCTGTCATTAAAATTATTTTTGGTTTTTTTTCTTTCAAACTATTAATGTTCTTTAGTAACTCTACTCCATCTCCATCCGGCATTCTTATATCCGAAATGACAAAATCAATTTCATTTTTTTTGACTATTTCAAATGCATCTTTCCCATTACTTGTTGTGAATATTTTTACATTTTTTTCCATTAATTCTTCTTTAATGACATCAATAATATCTTTACTATCATCAACTATTAATACCTGTTTCATGAATCACCTCAAGCTGATTCTTTTTTCTCTAAGTATTTAGGTAATTTAATGACAAATGTTGTTTCTTTTATATTTTTGTCTAAGTAAAATTCACCTTTATGTTTTTCAATAATTCCTCTACTAACTGATAAACCTAAACCAGTTCCTTCTCCAATTTTTTTGGTAGTAAAAAAAGGTTGCATTATTTTTTCTTTTACATCTTCTGGAATTGGTGGACCGCAATCTGATATACGGAAAAAAATATTATTATTGTCTTCAGTAACATCTAATTTAATCCATTTATTATTTAAATTTTTAATAGCATCAAAAGCATTATTTAGAAGATTAAGTAAAACTTGAGAAATTTGAATTCCACTACAATATAATGAATTACTTTGACAGTTTTTTGCGATTATTAATTCTACACCATTATTTTTAAATTTCTCATTACAAAGTATAGTTGCTTGATCAATTATTTTATCAATATCTTCAAAATCTAGATGATCTTCTTCAGATTCTCTTGAATATGTTAGTAATCCAAGTGTTATTTTTGATATATGTTTTACAATGTTTTCTATTGCTATAGCATTTTCTTCTACTATATTTAAATCTAGTTGATTTTTTTTAGCCATTCTAACTAATTTATAAGCTTTGCCACTTATTACCGTCAAGGGATTATTAATTTCATGGGCAACACCACCAGCCATTTCTCCTAAAGCGGCAAATTTGGCAGATTGTATTAATTGCATTTGGGTATTTTTTAAATCAATATTTGATTGAAGAACATTTTTTGTTTGCTCAAATAAACTTATCAAAAAAAGAAGAATTAATGAAATTAAGATTGAAAAAATTATACCAGATAATAAAAGCAGTGAAGCAAAACTGCTTTTAGTTAATTCTTCAAACGTTTCAGTAGATGTAAATTCAACTGTCCAAGTATGATTATTAATATCTTCAATAAAAACTCTATTAAATTCTGATTTAGGATTAAAATCGTCAGCCAAATTTGAGAATAATAAATTATTTTTTTCTTTGGAATTACCGTCATAAATTTTTAAATTAAAGTTTTCAAATTTTTCGCTAAAAATTCCTTGAATTAAGTCATTCATTCTAAATACTGCAGATACTAAACCATAAATTAATTCTTTTCTTTGTTCTTTTGTCTTAGGTATTTCATATGTTTTAAAAAGCGGTAGAAATACCAGAAATCCATTTTGTACATCTTTAGACGTTTCTTGAACTAAAGTTATTTTTCCTGTTGCATGCGCTTGACCTGTTTCAATTGCTTTCTGTATTGCTTCTCTTCTAATTGATTCAGAAAAAACATCAAATCCAAAAGCTCTTATGTTCCTATTTATAAATGGTTCTATGAATATTACTGGAAAGTATTCTTCTCTTTCTCCAGGTGGTCTAATATTATATTCGTTAAAACCAGAATTTCTTATTTCATTTATGTGTTTTTGTTTTTCTATTTTAGTTACATATTTATTTATTCCAATCCCTTGAATTCCTGGATAACTTTTACTTAAATCTAAATTATCAATATACCTATTCCACTGATCTCTTGTGACAATATTTTTATTTGTATAAATAAAACTTTTTGCTCCTATTAAAACTTGAGTGTATCCAAGCATTTGGCTAATTAATGCTAAATTTGCTTTTTCGGCAATTCCATCAAATTGGATTGAAGAATTTTTATAACTATTATTTTTTGCCTCATTCCAAGAATACAAAGTAATAAAAAGTAATATGATGAAAACAGAAAAAGGAATTAAAAGAAATTTTTTTTTAATATTCTTTAAATATTTAATAAATTCAAAAATCACTTTGAACCTCTATAAATATAGAATTAACTTACTTTTCTTTCAATATACATTTTTTCTAAATCAATAGGACTATTTTCTGCATGAATTTTAAGAATATTATCTTCATCAATTAAGGATTCTTTATGAGTATTAATATTATTTAAAATTTTGAGACTATGTATTTCTTTCTCAGCTTCAGACGAATTTAAATTTAGTGATTTAGCAATAGAAATAGCTTTGTTTAAATGTCTATAAGAAGTTTCATAAAGATTATGATCGTATTCACTTTCGATGATATACTTAATTGATTTTCCAAGTAATAAATGGTAGTCAAAATCATTATCTAGAAATAAATATTCTTTTAAAGTTAAAAGACTTAATGATTTTATAAATTCACCTTTTTCAAGATAACAATCTGCCATGGCTAGAATTGCATTGGTATTTTTGGGATTATCTCGTAAAATTTGTCCTAATATTCTCAAAGATTCATTCCAGTCTTTTTCATACATTGATATTAATACAGCTACCAAATATGGTTCTTGGGCAAAAGGAAATTTATCATGAATTAAATTATATGACTCACTCATTTTTTCAATTAAATTATTCTCAGAAAGTTTTCTTAGATAATTTCTCCAAGTAAAGTAACTTGATTTTTTATCTTGACAAACTTTTTCTATTATACTTATCCCTTTTTTAACATTTTCTTTATTTTTGGAGGATGATAATAATATTCCACAGGCTTCAAAAGCAAACCTATTTTCTACTCCCTTTGATTTTTTTAAATACTTAAAAATTTTTAAACTTATTTTATTACAAGAAGCAAACTGAAACGCTAGAAGAGCAAGTGACAAAAATACAGGATGATAATTACGCATTTTTAATAAATGTTTTCCAAGGGATACCAGAGCTCCATGATCAAAAGTTTCTTTTAATGCACAAATCCATATGTGATAAAAATCTGCTCTATCGTAAAATTTTGTCAAATGAAGAACCGCTCTAGATGAAAGGTTGATAATTTTTTCCCATTCTTCATGTGAAGCATAAATTTCAAGTAATTTAATAAGTGAAATACAAGACTTTGCTGAAGGATTAATTTCTCTCCAGAATGAATTCGATGCATTCTCTAAGAACTTTACATCAAATGATTGAATATCTTTTTGCATGTTAACTCCTAAAGCAAAGGTTTGCTCCTTTTTGAAATTCGGCTAATAAAAAAAATAATTTATTTTGAAAATGTTATATTATTTGGGGAAAATTTTTTCTAAGAAAAAAATGCAAGGGTAAGAATTAAAATTCTATTATATGTTGCGAAAACGGAAGAAATTCTTCTCTATTTTCAATTAATATAAAGGAGGCTCCTTTTAATGCCATAACTTTCATTAAATTACCCAAAATTTCAATATCAGGGGCGTGTAAACCTGTGCTAGGATGGGTTAAAATAAACCAAGCACCCTGCAAATTAGTCCTTTTTAAATGAAGTGTTAGATTTAAGCGTTGTACTTCACCTCCACTTAATGTTTCCATACCTTGGCCTAATCTTACGTAACCTAATCCAAATTGACATGCTTTATAGATTCTAGAAGAGATTAATTTGTTGTTTTCAAATATATTTAAAGCTTGTTCTAAACTTAAATTCATAATATCGGCCAAATTTAATCCCTTAAACCTTGGTAATAAACTTCTTGGATTTAGTTTTGCTCCTAAACAGTTTTCACATTCGATTCTTACTGGTTCAGAGTATCTTTGAGGTAATTCCTTAAAACCTTTACCTTCACAATATTCACATCTGCCTAATTTCGAATTCCAAGAAAAGTGACTTTCAGTTAAGCCCATTACTTGGCTGGATGGAATTTTAGCAAATAAATCTCTTATCGGCTTAATAACATCTAAAGCAGAAGCGACAGAGCGTTTAGAACTTCTGGTAATGCTTCCCGGCTTGACATAACTTACTATATTAACAAATATTTCCCCTTCATTTTTAACTTTGCAAAAAAGTTTGGATGAAATATTAGGAAAGTCATCTTCATCTAAATTTATTTCACCAAGCGAAAGCAAATATGGAATTAGACAAAGCTGGACAAAGGATGTCTTGCCTTTTCCTGATTTGCCACGTATGACATTTATAACACCTTGTTTAATAAGAATTTTTTCTTGTCTTAAATTTCTAACAGCTATTTCCGAAAAATGAATAGAAGAAGATTCACCAGAGGATTTAATTGATGAAGAATCAACATCATTATTTGAAATTCTCCCCTTGGATTTCCTTAGTAATAACTCCGTACCTTGCTCTTGAAGTTGAAATTTGGATAAATTTTTTCCATAATTATGTGTTAAATATGTATCATTTAACCCCTCAAGGGCAGTGGTTTTGGACACAACTTGTCCACCATGCACACCTGCGCCCGGGCCCATTAAAAAAATTTTCTCACAAAAAGACAAAAATACGGGGTGGTGCTCGACAGATATTATGCTTGCGCCATCTTTTACAAGTTCTTGCAGCACAGAAACTAGCTGCTTAACTTCATCAGCGGTTAAACCCTGACAAGGCTCATCTATAGCATAAAGAACACCTTTTAAACGATTTGAAATCATTGATGCTAATCGTAATCTTTGTAAATCTCCTGGAGATAATGAATTTCCTGAACGGTTTAGTACTAAATGATCTAACGCAAGTAATTGCATACTTTTTAAAAGTCTCTCAATTTCTAGATAAACTTTTAATTTAGCCTTATCATTTACTGCATTTTCTTTTAATTTAGTTGAAACAAATTTTAATAAATCAGAAAAACTTTTCATATGCAGTTGTGGGAATGTTGTTTCACAAACTCTCACTATGGGTATTGTAGGATCCAATCGACTACCATTACAAACTTTGCATGAAAATAAATCTGAAGGTAATCCAATTTTGTCTGAACCTTCTCCATCACAATTTTTGCATTTGCCTAGAGAGGAATGACTAAAGTAACGAGGATCTAATTTTGGTGCACTTTCACCACATTGTGGGCAACTTGATTTTGTATTAAATTTATATTGCTGACCTTGGTATTCTATTTTTAATATTCCTTTTCCGTGCTCCAAGGCCTGATAAATACTGCGTTCTATTCTAGATTTTTTTTCCAATGAAACATTAACATAATCAATAATAACATCAATAGTATTTAACTTTTTAGCGTCTATTTTAAACTTCTTTTGATCATCTTGTAAATCATAAATATCTCCATTAATTCTTAATTTAGAATATCCCAAATCTTTAAAGGACTCAATTTCTTTTGCAAAAGCTCCTTTTCTTTTTTCACAAATTGGAGCAATAAAATAAATTTTTTGGTTTAAAAAATCACTAAATATTTTATTTATTAATTCATTAAATGATATAGATTTTAAAGGAATATCACAATTATGACAAAATATATCCCCAAAAGCTGCAAAATAAACACGAAATAGATCAGAAACACCAATTATAGTTCCAACTGTTGATAATTTCCCTGCTACCCCTTGCCTCTGCGATAATCCAAGCGCTGGAGGAAGACCCTTTATTGAACTAAATTTAGCTCTAACTGATTTCTTCCAATTAACACCCCCAAGCATATAAACAGGTGCTTGAGTTGAGTCCACAAATCTTCTAAAAGCTTCAGCATAAATAGTGTCAAAAACTAAACTACTTTTACCTGAACCACTGACTCCAGTAAAAGCTATTAAAGCATTTTTAGGAATATCAACATCAATATTTTTAAGATTATGTTCTTGTGCTCCTCGAACTGAAATAAATGACACTACATATCCTTTCATCAGGAATTCTTGCGCAAGGGTTGACGAAATACACACCTATATAACACAATTAAAAGAAGAGATCACTTTCTTTAATTATTAGGTTATCTCCATTCTTAAAATTAAAATTTAAGGAAAAATAATGTCAGGAACTTTCACACTTCCATTAGAATCGGAACAGCTTATGCTTAGAATTCAAGACTTTAAAATTATAAATTCCGATCAAATACATTCAAACCATGAACCAGTTCTTATATTAATTGCTGGAGATGCTAGTGATAGAAAGTTTTTTCGACTTCTAGGCAAAGAAATTAGCGCAATTTGTATGCAATTTCCAAAATGGGAAGGTGGTTATGGAGGAGATCCTATTAGCTGGATTGGAATGCATAACGCACTATCAAAAATGGGTCTGCCTGTGCCAAAAGTTATTGAAATTGATGAAACAAATTCATGCATTTGGACAGAGGATCTTGGTGATATATTTCTAACTTCAATTTTAAGTGAAGAGAAATTAGACATTGATAATCCTAATTGTAATGAACCAATAAATTATTACAAAAAAGCATTAGATCTACTTATCAAGGCTCAATATCCAGATATTAAAATTGATCATCCTGCTATAAATAGATTTTTTGACTTCGAAAAATTATATTATGAATTAAACTTTTTTATCACACATTTTCTTAATGGTTTTTTAAATTTAAATATTTCAGAAGACAATCCAGATTACAATAATTTTTATCAAGATTTAAAATTATTATGCAAAAAACTAGATTCATGTGAAAGAGTACTTTGCCATAGAGACTACCACGTTAGAAATATAATGCTAAAAGATAATGAATTATTTTGGATCGATTTTCAAGATGCAAGAATGGGTCCACATTCATATGACGTTGTAAGTTTAGTCAGAGATAGTTATGTCAAAATAACTTGGAAAACTAGACAATATTTTTATGACTATTATATTGAAAATCTTAATAAAGTTAGAGAAAAAAACAATTTAAACCATATATCTGCTTTAAGTTTCAATCTTGAGTTACTTTTAATGGGTTTACAAAGAAATATCAAAGCAATTGGGAGTTTTGGATATTTAGCTACCAAAAAAAACAAGCCTAATTACTTAAAGTATATTCATCAAACGCTAAGCATATTATGCTCAAAAGAAGCTCAAATTCACGAAGAAACAGATATTAAAGCTATGCTGCCCAACTTATTTAAACTCCTTTATGATCTTCATGAAGGATCATTAAAAGAAAAATTAAATGATAAAATTATAAATTTCAAATAATAATAAATTGGAAAAGTATGTTTAATAATATTGATGTTGAAAAATATATACCAATAGTTCTTTGCGCAGGTTTTGGAACAAGACTAAAACCTTTAACAAATTATTTTCCAAAAGTATCTTGCCCCATAATTGACAAACCAGTAGCCTTCATGTCCATAGAACTTTTTTTGAAGGCAGGCTTTAAAGAAGTTCACTGCAACACTCATTACCTTTCTGAACAAGTCAAAGAAGAATTTATAAAATCGGCAGAATATCATGGATATAATTCAAACTTGATAAAATTTTGGCATGAAAATGAGCTACTTGATACGGGGGGTGGTATTGCAAGAATTTTTAAAGAAGTAACTAAAAATAGTAAATTAAAAAAAGATGTTATTGTTGTTTCTGGTGATATTGCTGCAAATGTTCCATTAGAAGAAATGATATTGGAATGGGAAAGAAAAAGAAACGACAGTTTAGCTTTAATGGCCACAAAAAAACTTAATTATGTCAGAAAAGATGCTACATGGTTAGATATAACAGGTAGTTATGTTTTAGGATTTGGTGAAAATTATGCTCATAAAAATAACTGTATTTCTTCAGTTTTTACAACCCATCAAATCATTTCAAGTGAAATATTAGAAAGCACGCCAATTGAAAAATCTTCTAGTATTAATTTAATTTACAGAAAGATTCTTGATAAGAATATGAAAATTTCGAATTTTAATTATCCTGAAAATAATTTTTGGTTTGATATTGGAACACCTCAGGACTATTTAAAATGTATAAATTTCTTTTCAAAAATAAGTGAAAATTCAAAATATTTAATTGAAAATAAAACCATAAATATTATACATTCATCAATAAATGAAAATTTAAAAGATAATTTAATAAAAATAACTGAAAAAAATTTGGAAGATAAAATTATTTTTAAATTTTTATGCTCAAAAAATAATGATTTATATACATTTAAAAACATAATCAATACTCCAGAAGAAAGTTATTTCTATTTTATTTTATAGGAAATGTAAGGACTAAATATGCGACTCATATTTATCTCAGGAGATGGTCATGGTGCCGGTAAAACTTATTTAGCAAAAAAAATAGCTAGTGGTATGCACCAAATTTTTTCTATTGCCAATATGATAAGACAAGAGCTTGAAAAAGAATTCCCAAAATATGATTGGTATAATAAAGAACCTCGATACAAGACATTCACCATGGTTCATGAAACTAATAAATCTGTCCACGAAATGTTGATTGAAAGAGGTACTGAAAGAAAGAAAAAAAATTCCACATATTGGGCAAAAGAACTTATAGATGTTCTAAATTACCATAAATCTCACAGTAACTTAGAGTTTGCAGTAATTGATGATATCCGATTTGTAGATGAATATGATTATATCAAAAGATTTTTCAGTGACGCTCATATTACGCATTTTCATGTCATTAACCCTCATGCCAAAGAAGAAATTCAATTTGAAAATGATAAATTGAGAGAATTAGCAGATTATTTAATAATATCTAAAAGAGTCTTAAACTTTAGAAATTTACTTCTGACAAAAAAAGATGAAAATGAATAACATTATAAATTTATAATTATTCTTTCTCTGAATCATAAATTTTTTCTAATGCATTTTTCACTTTTATAATTACTTTATCATCTGTATTTTTATTAAAAGCAATATAGCGATTTGGATCTATTCCTTTAATTTCAACTAATTTTTCCACATCATTTATTGACATATTGATTTGCTTTAATTGATAACTTAACGATAATTCATTAGCTGCAAATAAATCTGTTCTATTTCCAATAAATTTCTTAAAATTTAGTTCTTGTGAATTTGCTATGTCTAAATTTGTAAACCCTGATTCTTCGAGAATTTTATGTTTAATATCATCACGCACTACACCAATACTATATTTCTTTGCATCAGAATAATCTTTAATTTTGATATCTTTTCTAGATTTTAATTTAAATAAATACTGCCTCGCTTTAAAAACAACACAACAAAATTTGAAAATATTTTCTCTTTCTTTAGTCTTAGCTAATGCAAATAACATTGTCCCATCTTTTTTAGATGTATTTTGTAGGGCTCTTGCCCATGGTAATAATTCTATTTTATTTTTTATTTTTAATTTTTCTCTTAATTTATTAACACGTTCAATTAGTATACCTTTCATATTTCCATTTTCATCTAAATATGAAAGAGGAGGTAATACCTCTGTAACTATTTCAATATCTTCTACATTTAATGCTAGTATTTTAGAATTTGTGAAAAAAATCAGCAATAAAATAATTACTTTTTTCATTAATATTATTCCTGAATTTACTCATCTTCTCTTTCTTTAGCAGAATCATCAGGATGGACAAAATTTTCCGAATTTCCAGAATTTATTGCCTTAATCTCATCTTCGCTTAAATTATTTTTCTTATTTAATTCCTCTTGACTTTTATCCAAATTTTTATCGTTAATTTTATCTTTTGTGTTTTCTTTGTCTATTTCTTTTACTGACACAGTACTTTCTTTTTTATCACTAGAACCCGCTTGCTCACTCGTTTTCGGCTTTTGATCAGGTATTCCATAACCCTTAATATCGGCTGTCAAAGCTTTTGGTCTGAAATAAACCGCTACACCTTCTTTAATTCTATCAGGATTCACTATATGCGGATTTTCTTTCCAAAGAACACGCCAATCCTTTGCTTTTCCAAAAACAGCTCTAGAAATACTAGTTAATGTGTCTCCTCTTTTCACAATAATTTTAGCTTTTGGAGCACTTTCATACTTTTCAGCAAACATCTTTGATTCATTACTTAGTTGGTAATAAATAACATCTCCGGCATAAATTCTATTTGCATCTGTCAACTTATTTAATTCAGCTATTTTTTTCCAACTAGAAGCCTTACCATATATTTTCTTTGATATTTTTGCTAAATTGTCACCAGCTTGTACGTAGTATGGTAATAGAATATTTTGATTTGCTGGCGGTAAAAGGCCTTCAGCAAAATCAGGATTATCTTTGCTATCTAGTATATCTGGTTTGGCATCATTTACATTTTGATCATCAATTTGACCAGATCTTGTCATGCAACTAAAAACAGAAAGTGATAAAATAACTAAAGAAATTAGAAAAACTAATCTCTTACTTTTTTCACCCATTTTTTGCATAAATCTTATAATCATGGCAATTTTCTTTCTATAACCGTTGATCTCTTTTTCACGATCATTATCGGTCTTAAGAATTTGAAGTTAAATGATTTAGGCACGAATGACTGTGCCACACTTTTGACTAAATGTTAAAGATTATACGGTTTTTTTTGCATTCTATTAAAGAGGCTTCAATGAATTCTACATTTAAACATTTTTCTGTTCTTAAGAATGAAACAATTATAAACATCCTACCAACAGAATCACTTTTGCACTACTTTAAAAAAAATTCTTTAGAAACAATAAATTTTGTAGATGCTACTCTTGGAGGTGGAGGACACGCAGAAGAATTACTAAAAAAAATCATTAGTAACCCTGAACTTAAAAATTTCAAAAAAAACTTTATTTTTTTTGACCAAGATATCAATGCAATTGATCATGCCAGTAAAAAGTTAAAAAATTACAGTTTAGAGAATGAAAATTTGAATATATTTTATGAAAATTCAAACTTTCGCAAATTAAAAGAAATTCTCAATTCTAAATTTAAGGGTGAAAAAATTCATTCATTATATGCTGATTTTGGAGTTAGCTCGCCCCAATTAGACATTGGTCAGCGCGGATTCTCAATAATGCACTCAGGGCCTTTAGATATGCGTATGGATGTCAGCTCAGAATTAACAGCAAAAAAAATACTACAACTTTATTCAGAAGAAGAGCTTACTAAAATATTTTTTGATTATGGTGAGGAACCAAAAGCTAGGAAACTAGCAAAAGCTATCGTAACTGACAGAAAAAAAGATTTACTTCCTTTAGAAAACACGACTCAATTTGCTGACTATGTAAAGAGGGTACTGTCCTACCCAAATAGTCGCGTTCATCCTGCTACTCGGACATTTCAAGCTCTAAGGATAGAAGTTAATCAAGAACTAGAGTCAATTCAAAATCTTCTTGCAGATATTCCAAAAATTGTGAGTTCATATGCAAAAGTAGGTTTTATATCCTTTCATTCATTGGAAGATCGACTAGTCAAACATGCTATGCGAAATTGGCAAAAAGGAAAAAATGCTGATGAAAAAATGAATACTCAAAAAGAATTTCATCTCCCCTTGCATATGCAGCTTCTTATAGAAGAAAATAATAACAAAGGATTTGGTAAAGAAATTCCAAGAGGAGGTATAACGGCTTCAAATGAAGAATGTAATGAAAATTCTCGTTCTCGATCAGCAAGATTAAGATGTTTTGAATTTTCTAATATTAAAGAGGATTAGAAAATGTTAAAATTTTTAAAAGGGTTCGATGCCATTATTGCAATTATTTTTTTAACCATTATTGTTGGTATAATAGTTATTACAATGAGATCAAAAACTTATTCAGTAGGATACGAAATAGCAAGTCTGAAGGCGAAGGAAAAATTGCTAAGACAGCGGCAAGTTGAACTTCAATCTGAACTCGCTGCTACAGAAAAAAATGTTAGAGATAATTTGCTTTCGCAAAAAGATATAAATGGTAAATCTAAGTATATTTTACCTGATCCTAAGCGTGTTTTACGAGCCGAATAGTTTTTTTTGTTTTAGAAGGTAATAAAACATGACAATAAAAACATTATTAGGACTTTCTAAATTTTTACTTGGCTTTCAAAAATCAGATAATAAACGTATAGTTAACTATAAAGTAAGAGCATATGTAATGAGTCTCATTTATTGCTCTTTTTTAATTATTATTTTAACCAGATATGCGTGGATAACACTCTTTCCAACTCCATTAAGAAACAAACTAATCAGTACTGGTTCAAAACAATTTGAAACAAATCTCATGATAGCTCCACCAAGAGCTTCTATTACTGATAGAAATGGACGGATATTAGCAGTAAGTATTTCAAGACCTAGTATTTATTTACTAACAAAAAAAATGCCTAATGATGTTAAAATACTTGCTAAAGTTGCTGAACAAATCAATATTCCTCTTCAAGATTTACTGAAGTTTTCAACAGAAAAAAGAAATTTTATATGGTTAAAAAGGCAAATTAGTTTTAACGAATTTCACAAAATGGGGTCATTAAAAAAATGGCAAGATTTTATTGGTATTATTGATGAATCTAAAAGGTTTTATCCTGAAAAAGATTTAGCTGCACAGCTCATTGGTTTTGTTGGCTCTGAAGGAAATGGCTTAGAAGGAATTGAAAAAATTTATAATTCTAGGCTTAACTTAAAACCCTTAAAATCTGAAGTTATGAAAGATGCTCGAGGACGTTTAGTCATGTCAGTGCCAAATGATGCCTCTAAACCAGAACAAATTGCCCCAAACTTAAAATTATCAATAGATCTTTCCATTCAAGAATTCACACAAAATGCACTGAAAGAAGGAGTAGTCAAAGCTAAAGCTAAAGGAGGTAGTGCAATTGTTATGGATGTAAAGACTGGTGAGCTTTTATCTATCGCGAGCTATCCAAGCTATGACTTAAATAATCCACCAGAAAACGATCCATCTGCAAGAAGATTCAGACCAGTAATGGATGCCATTGAATTAGGATCCGTTGTAAAACCAATGTGGATAGCTAAAGCTTTAGATATGAAAGTGATTAATCAAGAAACTAAAGTTTATGCAGAAAATGGCCAAATGTCTCTTCCTGGTGGAATCATTCATGACACACATCCACATGGTTGGATTACTCCTGAAGAAGTTTTAAAAGTGAGTAGTAATATTGGAGCGTATAAAGTTGTTCAAAAAATAGGGCGTGAAACATTTTTTGATTCTTTAATGAAGATTGGCTTTGGGCGTGCTCCAGGAACCGGATTACCTGGTGAGTGGAGTGGTAGAATCAAAAATTTAAATTCTTGGAGAGAAATGAACTTTGCAAATATGGCTTTTGGGCAAGGTTTTGCAATTTCTCCATTACAGTTAGCACATGCATTATCAATTATTGTCGGAGATGGGACGGATCATGGAGTAAATCTTATTTCGCTTAGTCAAAGTAAAAATATGGATTTCACAGGCCCCCCTTTAAAGTATATCTCAAATGATACAAGTAAAAAAATAGCAAAGATGATGGAATCCGTTGTAGAAGAAGAAGGAGGAACCGGTTCTCCAGCACGCATTCCTGGTCTTTTAGTTGCAGGTAAAACAGGTACAGCTCAAATTTGGTCGCAAAAAGATCATTCTTATTCAGGAAGAACTGCTGTTTTTGAAGGAGTGATACCCTCTGATAATCCAAAATTAGCGATTGTTGTAGTAATCGACGAAGCAGGAGTAAGACCAGCTTATGGAGGCCCATTAGCTGGTCCTGTATTTGCTGAAATAGGAAAAAAAACTGTGCAATACTTAAATTCAAAGGGAATATTTAATGTTATTCCATATGAAAATGCATATTTAAGGAGTAAGTCCAGACCTACTAATGAAGCTCAACCAAAATTGCAAAAATCTGCTTTAGTGCCCATTCATTTGGAAAGAAATTCTCGTCAGGAACATTAAAATGCTAAATTCAATAAATTTAAAAATTCCGCAATGCTCTCCAGAAGATCTGAATAGAATAACAAATAAAAAAATAGTTAACTTAAAAGAATGTAAGCTCGAAATTGTTATAAATTCAAAAGAACTACATAAATACAAAAGAAATACAAATACATATATAGAAAACTCTTTTGTTTACTTTGCAAGAGTAGGAAATAAGTTCGATGGTAATTCTTTAATAGAAGAAATATTGAATTCAAATAACTATATAGCAAGCACCAAAAAAAATTTATTACTATTTGCTACAAAAAATAAAATGAGTGAAGAAACTATAAATAATATTTTATCGCATGAATATTTTTTATTAGTTGATAATATAGAGGAAAGTATTAATAAAATATTAGAAATTGTTTTCAAAATTGATTCTAATAAATTTAATACTATTGCTGTAACTGGAACAAATGGAAAAACTTCTACTGTTCAAATTTGTTCGCAAATTTACGAAAATATAACTCAGAAAGATTCATTAAGAATTGGTACATTAGGTTTGCAAATAAAAGATAAAGTTATAGAATCCTCACATGTAACAACACCTGATTATCCAACATTTCTTCAAATTCTAAACTACTGTAATTACTCTGATATTAATCAGATTATTATGGAAACAACCTCACATGGACTGAGTGAAAATAGAATAGGAAAGTGGTTGGTTGATATTGCAATATTTACTAATTTAACTCAAGATCATTTAGATTATCATGGAACTATGGAATCTTATAGAAATGCAAAATTAAAGCTTTTTAAATCACATTTAAAGCAAAATGGTTGTGCCATTTTTTGTTTAAATAATTCAGAATGGGATTTCTTTTGTGAGGCTGCAAAATCACCCAGTAGAACTGCAATTGGAATTGGAGAAGCAAATCAAGGCTTAGTTTTTTTTAATAAATATTCAAGTCAGTATAAAAATATATTTTTTATTGAAATAAAAGAATCTAAATCTAATTTACTTGGAAATTTTGCTTCTATTATTTTTAAAAATCCTCAAACAATAATAAAAGAATTTGAAGTCAAAACCCCTCTCATTGGCCAATTTCAGCTTTACAATATATTATGTTCAGTAGCTGCTATGATTTATCAAGAGTTTGAAATTAAAACTATTTGCGAATGCCTGTTTAATTTAAAAAATATACCAGGTAGATTAGAAGTAGTAAAAAATTCTGAAAAAGAAACTCACAAACAACCTACTGTCATAATAGATTATGCTCATTCTCCAGATGCTTTAGAAAAAGCTATTCAAGTTTGTTCACAAATCTTAAGAGCAGAAGGAAGGGGAAATCTTGTTACTGTTTTTGGATGCGGAGGAGATCGTGATAAAAGCAAAAGACCATTAATGGGCCATATAGCTGCAGAATTGTCTGATAGAGTTATTGTAACATCCGACAACCCTCGTAATGAAGATCCAGATAGTATTATTGATGAAATTTTTTCTGGAATAAATACTAATACAGAAAATTGTATTCGTGAGAAAGATCGCAGAAAAGCAATTGAGCTCGCGATTAACTCTAGCACAGAATTTGATATTGTTTTAGTTGCAGGCAAAGGACATGAGGATTATCAAATTATAGGTGACAAGAAGTTTCCATTCTCTGATCCTCAAATAGCATTATCAATTTTAAAAAAGGAGAAGTGTTAAGAAATGCTTTATTTACTAATAATCAAATTAATTATGATTAATCCTAAACTTTCAGGATTAAAAGCATTCTCTTATCTTTCAAGTAGAACTATTCTTGCTCTTATCACAAGTATAATAGTTTCAATGTTGCTATATCCCAAAGCAATACGTTTGCTACGATCCCTTAAAGCGGGTCAACCAATTCGTGAACTTGGACTAGAAGAACAAATGCAAAAAAAAGGAACTCCAACTATGGGAGGAGTTGTTATTATTTTTGCAACATTATTTAGTTCTTTTCTTTGGATGGATATAACAAATAGACATTTTACTACACTGCTTATTGTAACTATTGGTTATGGATTTATTGGATTTTTGGATGATTATCTTAAAATATCTAAAAAAAATACAGATGGTCTATCAAGTAAAAAGAAAATGCTTGGTTTATTATTTTTTGGGACCATTGCAGTTACTTGGCATTTGTGGTCATCTTTACAAATAACTAATCCTTCAGCTTATGTTTTAAATCCAACTTCTGTAAATATTCCATTTTTTAAAAATTTAGTTATAAATTTAGGAATTTTTTATGCTCCTTTTGCAATATTAGTAATAGTTGGATCAAGTAATGCTGTTAATTTAACTGATGGATTAGATGGACTTGCAATTGGACCTGTCATAACCTGTGCATTAACATTAACAATTTTAAGCTACGTAACAGGTAACATTGTCATATCAAAATATCTTCTTTATCATTCAATACCTGGTTCAGGAGAAATTAGTGTCTTTTTATCTGCTCTTATTGGAGCCTCTATTGGATTTCTTTGGTATAATACATTTCCTGCCCAAATCTTTATGGGAGATTCAGGTGCTTTAGCACTTGGCGGCATATTAGGGGCTGTAGCAATTATTACTGGTCATGAAATATTATTAGTTCTCATGGGAGGAATATTTGTTGCAGAAGCGCTTAGTGTTATTATACAAGTCGCATCTTTTAAAACAAGAGGTAAGAGAGTTTTTAGAATGGCACCAGTTCATCACCACTACCAAAAAAAGGGTTGGCCTGAACAAAAAATCACAGTAAGAATATGGATTATTAGTTTTATTCTTGCCTTGCTGAGTATTTTAACTCTTAAATTAAGGTAATTTAATGGCTTTAGAAGATTTACATAATTTAAATTTTTATATTGCTGGCGCTGGAATTAGCGGCATAGCAATAGCAAAATTATTAAAAAAAAACAACATAAATGTATTTTTAATTGAAGATAAAATAATATCAGAAAGCACTAAAAAACAACTTCAAGAATTAAATATTTCCTTCGAAGATTCTTTTCAAGATACAACCAAATTAATTAAAAATTGTCACATTTTAATTATTTCTCCCGGAATATTATTAAGCAATCCTTTAATTTTAGCGTGCAAATCCAATAATATTCCTGTAATCAGTGAAATCGAAGCTGCATCATGGTTTATATCAAAAGAATGTAATATTTTAGGTATCACTGGAACAAATGGAAAAAGTACGACAACAAATTATTTATCCCAACTTTTACAAAAAAAATTTAAACCTATAGCATGTGGAAATATTGGTTTATCTTTATCTGAAGCTATTTTAAACAACAGCAATACAGATACCTATGTTATAGAATTAAGTAGCTATCAACTTGAAACAACTCTAACATTAAATCCAATATGTAGTATTTTTTTAAATATTCAGAATGATCATTTACAAAGATACGAAACAATATACGAGTATTTAAAAGCTAAATGGAGACTAGTTTTATTAACAAGCGATAATGGATTTGTTATTATTGAGAAAACAGTTTTAAAATTAGCTCTTTTTTATGGTTTATCTTTACCTAAAGCTAAAATAATAGTTATAGATGAAGAAAAAAATCAAAATTTTGATAAAAACAAATTAAATATAAATTATTCAAGATTTTATTCATCCAAAATTCTTCCTATCTCTATATATAAAGAATTAAAAAATTTAGATATTTATTCTTTATTATTACCTGATCAATATTTTACAGTTTATTCAAAATATTGTGATAATAATTCTTCACAAATTGAATATTATTTTGAAAATCAAAAAATATCATGGTCCATTAAAAAAGCCTGTTTGCCAGGAAAACACAACATGTATAACATCCTTGCAGCTAGTTTATGCGCTTTTTTTCTAGGATTATCAGAAAATGATATAGTTAAACAATGGGAAGAGTCTTTAACCAATTATCAACATTTACCACATCGACTAGAAAAAATTAATGCAAATTTTAGCTTTTATAATGATGAAAATAATAATTCTAAAAATTTATTAATAATTAATGATTCAAAAGCAACAAATGTTGAAAGTACTTTAGTCGCTTTAAAATCTTTTAATAGCCCAATTAGACTTTTAATTGGTGGAGAACCTAAAGGCGATTCTTATCTTCCCTTGACTGAATTTTTAGGCAATAATGTAGTTAAAATATATCCTTTTGGACAAGCTGCATCTAAGATAGTTTCTGAATTAAAAGATTATAAAAAATATATAGCAAATACTTCTGATAAATTAATAATAGCCGCCAATTTAGCTTTGAAAGAAGCTTTAGATGAGGAAATAATACTATTATCTCCCGCTTGTAGTAGTTTTGATGAATTCAAAAATTTTGAGCAAAGAGGTAATTTTTTTAGGAATTGGGCGTTATCACATTTAAGAGGATGAGACTTTGAATAACATTAATGAAAATAAGTACACAGAAAAAGAATCTGATTCTAATAATTTAGAATCGCAAAAAATAAGTACTTGGATTACATATGGAGGTAATGTTTTATGGGTGCCTGTTATTGCATTAACTGGTTTTGGAATATTATTTGTTTATAGTTCTTCTTCAGTATACTCGTCTCAACATTTTGGAACAGAGTTTTATTATGCTAAAAGACAAGCTATATATTTAATCCCAGCAACAATAGCGGCAATTATTGGAGCTAAAGTTCCATTTGAAAAATATTATAAATACATCAGGCATTTATTTTTTACATTTGTGTTATTAACTTTTGCTACACATTTACCATTTATCGGTAAAACTGTAAGTGGTGCCTCGAGATGGATAGCTTTAGGACCATTACCAGCAATTCAGCCATCAGAATTTTTAAAAATATTTACAATTATGTTACTTACTTGGATTTTCACATCCTCTCCAGGAAATTATCTTAAAAACGAGCCAACAAGATTTTCAAATTTAATTGAACTTTTATTATTATTTATAGCACCTATTGCAATTATTTCCCAAAAAGATTTTGGTTCAACAGTTGTTGTAATTTCTGGAATTGTTGCTATTTTATTTATGAATGGTTTGCCTAAAAGATATTTTGCTGGAATTTTTGCTTTTATTGTTACAGGACTAACTACTGCAATTCTAATTGAACCATACAGAATTTCACGAATAATGACATTTCTAGATCCCTTTAAAGACCCCCTAGGATCTGGTTTTCAAGTTATTCAAAGTTTTGTGGCTGTAGCAAACGGCGGACTTTTTGGAAGAGGTATCGGTGAAAGCCAACAAAAACTTTTCTTTTTACCAGAAGCTCATACTGATTTTATTTTAGCAGTTATTACTGAAGAAATGGGATTTATTGGTATTTTAGTTTTAGCTATTCTCTATTCAGTTCTGTATTATGCAATTTTAAGACTTGTCATATATGGAAAAAATCATAGAGATAGATTACTTGCAACTGGTGCTTTTGCCATGTTGGTAACTACTACTGTAATTAATATGGGAGTAGTGGCTGGCGCACTCCCAAACAAAGGTCTACCACTTCCATTTATTTCTAATGGTGGAACAGCGCTAGTCGCAAATTTTTTTATAATTGGACTTTTATCACAAATTTCTAGAAGAATTTATACTGAAAATAATTAATTAATGAAAGAAAATGACATGTTTAATGCAATAAAAAGAGTTCATTTTGTCGGAATAGGAGGAAGCGGAATGTCTGGTATAGCAGAAGTTTTGCTAAATTCTAATTATGAAGTTTCTGGAAGTGATATTAAAAAATCACAAATTACTGAAAAATTAGAAAAGATGGGTGCAAAAATTTTTATTGGCCACAACTCAAGCAATGTCAAAAACGCTCAAGTGCTCGTTGTTAGTAGTGCAATAAATAAACATAATCCAGAAATTATAGAAGCACAAAATAGCAGGATACCAATAATACATAGAAGTGAAATGCTAAGTGAATTAATGCGGATGAAATATGGGATCATTGTAGCAGGTACCCATGGTAAAACAACAACTACTAGCATATTAGCTTCTGCTCTGCATGATATAGGACTAGATCCTACTGTTGTAATAGGTGGAAAAATAAATTCATTTGAAAGCAATGCAAAATTAGGAAAAGGTGACTTATTTGTTGCTGAAGCTGATGAAAGTGATGGTAGTTTTTTACGATTAACACCAACAATAGCTGTAATAACTAATGTTGATAGGGATCATTTAGATCATTATGAAAATCTTGAAGATATAGTTAAAGCATTTGAAAAATTTATTGATAAAGTTCCTTTTTATGGTGCTGTTTGTGCCTGCATTGATGACCCGATTGTTCAATTAATATTACCTAAAATAAGAAGAAAGCTTATCACTTACGGCTTAAGACAGGATGCTGATATTACAGTAACACAGAAAAAAACACTTGGTTTAAGTACAACTTTTACTCCAAAAATTTTTGGTAAAGAATATCCCACCGTTTCATTAAAGATGCCTGGATATTATAATTTAACAAATTCTTTAGCTACTTATGCAGTAGCAGCCGTTTTAGATTTAAATATAAATCAAATATCTGAATCTATTTCT
Organism: Pigmentibacter ruber; assembly: GCF_009792895.1. NCBI lineage: Bacteria > Pseudomonadati > Bdellovibrionota > Oligoflexia > Silvanigrellales > Silvanigrellaceae > Pigmentibacter > Pigmentibacter ruber. Next base: position 265,052 of record NZ_WSSC01000003.1, on the reverse strand, counting down.
AAGTTTGAAGGAGTTCAACATAGATTTACTGTCCTTGGTGAAAAAAACAATATTGTTATTGTTGATGATTATGCACACAATCCCAAAAAAATTGAAACAGTACTAAAAGGTACTAAAGAGAGTTTTCCGGATAAAGATATCATAGCTGTTTTTCAGCCACATCGGTACTCAAGAGTTAAAAATCAATTAGAAGAATTCGCAAATTGTTTTAAAGACGCTGATTTTTTAGTTGTTACTCCAATTTATGCTGCAGGCGAAAATGAAATCCCAGGAATTACAACTACTAGTCTATGCCATCAAATTAAGTTAAATAGCTTTAATAATTCTCCCAATTCAACATATATAGCAGAAAATTTAAATGACGCTGTTCACAAAGTTCAATCTATTTTAAAATATGTAGATCCTAGTAAAGGAGCAATTGTTCTTACTTTAGGTGCCGGAGATGTTAGACAGGTTGGTTACACTCTAATGGAGAAATTAAATCTTGAATGTGAATAACAAGAAGCAGAAAAAAGTTAATTTATTAGCCTCACAAAAAATTGACTTAAGAAGTCGCAAAGGAGTAAAAAAAAATAAAAAAATAAGTAATAATAGCAATTGGTATACTTTATTATTTTTGTTTGTAACGAAAATAATAAGAAATGTTATTCTATTTATTTATAAAGCAATAAAAAATAGACCTAAGTTAACTTATGTTTTATCAATTATATTTATAACTTTAATTTGCTTTAAAATAAGTTTATACTTTGTTGACATTTATAGTGAAAAAATTTTACCAACACAGGTACAAGTAGATACTGATAATAAATTAGTTACTTTCGAATTATATCGGCTGATTTATATTGAAATTGAAAAAGCAAAAATGCAGAAAGAAAAAAGATCTGTCTTTCTAAACCATATAAACGAAATTTTGAATTCTATTGATACTATTGATCAATATTGGATAAGACTAGGATTAGATGGAAAATTGCAGGTTAGTGCTATCATGCAAATTCCTATTATGCTAATTGAAGCAAAAAATAATGAGAGATATGTAATTAGCAATAATATGAAAATAATTGCAAAAAATCCAAATCCAAACCAATATAATTCATTAATTAAACTTGATGCCCCAGAGCTAAAGATAAATTGGAAACCTAAAAATCATATTGGAAAAAACAAAAAAATTCTTAACGAAGATTCATCAAATAAGCAATCAAATGTTAATACACCTGTGAATTTTACTTGGTTATTATCTCAAACTAAATTTATAAATTCAGAAATATTGAAATTAGGTACTGGATACACTCTTAGTAAAATATCTTGGGATTCAAATTTAGGTTTTACATTAAAAATTATTAGAAATAATCAACTATTAAATAACAAAAATCAAGAAAAAAGAAAAGATGAAGAAATATCTTCTCAATCAACAATACAACAAGATACCGACTATTTAGTGGCATTGATTGGAGAAAATAATTTAAAAGAAAAACTAGATCGACTTAGGACACTTTTAAAAGAATTAGGAAATAAAAAAATTTATCCTAATAAAATCGATCTTGACTTTACTGACAAAGCAAGCTTTAAGACTCAAGGCTTAAACTCAAAATCTTCTTTATAGGGATTTTTAATACTTGCTAATGACTTTTATTTTTTGTTTGTGTAAGTTTAAAGAGAGCGCGTTCACAAAATGCTATTTAAACATTTTGCATGCAAAGTTAAATTGACATGAAAACATCTCTTAATAAAAATATTTGTATTTCTCTTTCACTAGGCTCTACACATACTGGGCTCATTGCGGCTAGTTATGAAAGTAAATATGCATTCAATTCGCAAAATTCGGATGCTCTTATGCCTGGAGAAAGAGAGCTGCCTCGCATACAAATTTTGGGAGCTGCAAGATTAAATAACAATGGTGCTATAAAAAAAGGCGTAGTTTCAAGTATTGAAGCTTTAACATCTTCTATCCTTGAAGCAATTGATGAAGTTGAAAGACAATCAGGAATAGAAATTGATTCTGTCCGAGTTTGCATCGCAGGAAGCGCTGCACAGTTTGATAATCATATCGAAACTTGCCAAATTAAAGGCGATGAAATTAAAGCTGCAGATTTAGAAAGAGTTTCAGCTGCAGTGCGAAATCAAAAACCACCCATGGGCTATGAATTTATTCATATGATCCCAAGTTCTTATTCGGTTGATGGAAAACATGGAATTCAAAATCCAATTGGAATGCAAGGAACGCAACTCTCAATAATGCATCATCGAGTATTTTATCCACAAGCAGATTTACATAACATTGTTAGATCATGTAATAACGCAGGAATAAGAGTACAAAGTTTTGCTTTTGAGCCGTTAGCGGCAGCTGAAGGTGTGCTTACAAAAGATGAAAAAGAATTCGGCTGTATTTCTCTTTCAATTGGTGCACATTTAACACATGCCTGTGTGTATCTTGGAAATATTCCAGTGTATTCTAAAGAATATCCAATTGGTTCACATCATATCACAAAAGACTTATCTATAGGATTAAGAACCACGCAAGCAGAAGCGGAAAGAGTAAAAAAAGAATTAGGAAAAGCAATTGAATTTTCTGCTAAAGATAAAAATGAAAAAATTGAAATTTGTAGCATTGATGGCAACCATACACGTTATGTAACAAGAAAAGAAATCAATCAAATAATCGAACCTAGAGTTAGAGAAATTTTAAATACAATTTATTTTGATTTAAAAAGATCAAAGTTAATAACTAAAACTTCAAAAGGTATCGTTTTATCTGGAGGTGGAGCATTGCTAAGCGGCATGGCTTTAGCTACTGAAGAAGTTTTTTCGTTACACGCCAGAGTAGGTTTACCAGTTAATATTACAGGTGTCGTTGAAGGTTTAAAATCTCCTATTTGGGCATCTGGTGTTGGTACTTTATCACCTCTTTTTGCTTCAATTCATGGAGAACAAAATTCATTTCAAATTGAAGAGACAAAAAAAATAGGATCCTTTGCAACAAAAATATGGCATAAATTAAAGGAACCTTTTGCTTCAAGATAATATACAATAATTAAAATAAAAGAAAATGGAGGATTTTAAAAATGAGTGAAAGAGCGGAGAAGAATAATAAATACTCATCTAACGCTATCATAAAAGTTATCGGTGTTGGCGGTGGTGGAGGTAACGCTCTCAATACGATGATTGAATCTGGACTTAGTGGAGTAGAATTTATAGCTGCAAATACTGATGTACAGGCGCTTCAATCGAATCTTGCTCCGATTAAAATCCAATTAGGTAGAGAACTTACAAAAGGATTAGGTGCAGGTGCAAACCCTGAAGTAGGAAGAAATGCAGCTCTTGAAGACAAAGCCATTTTACAAGAAGTGCTAAGTGGAGCTGATATGGTCTTTGTTACTGGCGGTATGGGTGGAGGTACTGGTACTGGTGCTGCTCCAATTATTGCACAAGTAGCAAGAGAGTTAGGAGCCCTTACTGTCGGAGTTGTTACAAAACCTTTTTCTTTTGAAGGTAAAAGAAGAAAACAGCAATCAGAACATGGTATTCAATCTTTACGCCAATCAGTTGATACTTTGATCACAATACCTAATCAAAGACTACTCAGTATCGCACCTCCTGAGATGTCAATGTTGGAAGGATTTAAACTAGCAGATGAAGTTTTACTAAATGCTGTAAAAGGTATTTCAGACATCATAAATATTCCAGGTAGAGTAAATGTTGACTTTGCAGATGTGAAAACAATTATGTCTGAAATGGGTATGGCATTAATGGGAATTGGTACTGCGACTGGTCCAAACCGTGCAGCTGAGGCAGCAAGAGCAGCTATTAATTCTCCTCTTCTTGAAGATATTGATATAGAAGGAGCTACTGGTATTTTAATTAATATTACTGGTACTAGCTCAATGACATTGCATGAAATAAGTGAGGCTTCTACGCTTATTCAAGAAGCTGCACATGAAGAAGCAAATATTATCTTTGGTGCTGTTATTGATGAAAATATGGGCGATACTATCAGAGTTACTGTAATAGCGACAGGTTTTGATCAAGCAAGAGTTTCATTTCCTGAAAATGCTCATGGTTTTAATGCATTGCAAGCCAATAATCAACAACCATATCTTCAGCAAAATGTGCCTAATCAACAGCCATCACAACAAAACTTTGTGAATATGAATACGCAACGTACACAACAAGGTTTTGGCCAAAATATTCCTGCAGTTAATCCTTACGAAGTAAGAAATTCAGGGCAATTAAATTCTCAAGTTCATCAAAATCCTGCTTTTAATCAAATGAATAATGCACAGCAGCCAAGCCTATTCAATCGCAATCAATATGGAAGAGATATGTCTCAACAAAATCCATATTCTCAAAATATAAATCCTACACCTCAAGCGCCACGCATGAGCAACACTTCAACTAATGAAATTAATAATTCTTCACATTCAAATTTAAATTCAAATATATTTCGTTCGCCTGTAAACAATATTGATCAACGAAATTCAAATGTAAATTCGCATCATAGTAGCCCAACAATCCAAACTAAAACTCACGAAAGCCATGCTACTCAACCCCCAGCATGGTCAAATCAACAATCATCAAGAGTTGAAAATACCTCTAGTGATTTAGAAGAATTGACTAAATGGACTTTTGATATGGCTAACCAACAACATGTTTCAAAAGATCAGAAAGTAATGGGTGCATCTTCTGCAGTAAAAAATCACGATGAACAAAATTCTGAAGATGCTGCTGAAACAGCTCTAAAGCTGGCAAAAGAGTTATCTGATATTGAAATTGATGATACCGATTTCGAGACCCCAGCGTTCATGAGAAGAAAAGAAGATTCACATAAAGTTACTTGAAAACAATTCTAGAGATGAGTTTTCCTCTTTAGAATTGTTCATATTATTTTCTTGAAAATTATTTTTTTCATAAATCCCCAAAAACAATAACCAAGATAAAAACTTTGAATCTTCTTTATGTTTAAAATGAAAAACATGCTCTAAAGAAGAATTAATTAAAAACCCTTTCATTTTCTTCTTTTTCAAATCCTTTTTTTCATTTGGATTTACAAGATCAGCAATAACTTCATTATTGAATAGCAAATCTAAATCTTTTTTATTCTTAGCACTTTGCATTAAGCTTGAAATATACTCAATTTTATTTTCAATACTTTGAGTTAATTTGCTAGTTGAAACAAATATTGATGAAAATTCATATAAAAAAGAAGGTAATAGATTAAAAAAGCCAACTTTTTTAATAGAAAAAATATCATCATTACAAATGCTATTTAAAAAATTAATATGTGGAGAATGAGACAAAATCATAATTGGACTAGAACAATTTAAGGCTAAATTATAAAAGTCTGAAGTATTTCGAAAAAAATCGAAGTTTTTTTCTATCAAACCTAATAATTTTTTATTGTCATCAAAAAAAATTGGCTCATGAATATTTCTAGGGCACGACAAAATAAACTGAAATGGTTCATTTAAAATATCTTTTAATATTGTTAATTTTTCTTGAAAGTTTTTTTTATTAATTAAACACCAAATATTTAAATTAACAATAATATTTTTTTTGTGGTTTTTAGAAAGCCATTTATATAAAATACCCAGATCTTCGGATTCAGATCGAATAATTTCTTCTGGAAAAAGATCTATTAACGAAATAGTTTTCTCTGAGTGCGAAATTTGAATGTAAAATTCTTTTATTTCATGTTTTTCTTTCACAATCTTTGAACATTTAGAAATAAAATCTAGATCATTAAATCCCCAAAATAAAACACCAATCTTCATGATTGAATAATCCTATTTAAATTGTTTTTGATTCAATATTTGAGGCTATACTAATGGTCTTTTTGTTAATTTTACTTACCATACCCATATCACTAAGTAACCAGTCTAAAAGGGATACAGCTGATTCATTCCACTCAAAACTTTTACCATTAGCTTTATCAACAATGAATTGTCGAGTAGATTTAGCCTTATTAAGATCTTTATAAAATTCAGAATCATTTTTATCTTGTAATATTTTTTCAATCTGCTTAGCCCAAATTGCAGAGTATCCATTATCTAAACCACACCAAAAATTAGTAGGAAGAATACCCATATCAAAATGCTGATCGACTGCAGTTGATGTTCTATAAATTACAGGGGTTCCACTTAAAGCAGACTCTAAAGGTGGCAATCCAAATCCTTCAGCTACAGAAGGATGCACTAACAAGTTTGAAAATCTATAAATATCAGCAAGTTCAAAGTCGGAAAGAGTAGGCAATACAATTGTTCTCAAATTGTCAAAAAATTTTATCCTTCCAATTTCTTTCATAGGACATCTTTTTAAAAAACTTGAAATTTCTTTTGGATCTGAACCAATTCTTATGAACCAAATATTTAATGCACTATTTTCCGAAGCAACTTTTGAAACTGCCTGTAAGGCTACATCCCAGCATTTGTACTTTTGATTTCTTCCAACTCCAAGTATCCATTTGCCCTGAATTATTTTCTCAATAAAAGAATTAAATTTTTCTGGATCCTTTTCTAATGAAACATCCTCAAGAAACTTTTTCCTTAGGATTGTTAATTGATTTTTATCTGTAACTTTTGCTTGGCTTCCAAAATGAAGATCAACAGCATCGCCAATTACATACAAAGGAGAAGTTCTTTTTTTTACTAAACTTTGAAGAATTTTAGCAGAATGATTTGAAACAGTTGAAACATAAGGAAGACGAGATAATGCTCTTTTAACTAAAAAACGAAATTGTCTTTTGAATATAAATCCAACTCCCTTCACGGGCATAAAAGGGATACTGTCATGAACAACTTGAATTACTCTTGATGACATATTATTTCTTGAAATAAAAAGAGGTCTATCAAAATTAGCAGGAGCAAGCCAAATAACATGATTTGATGTCAATTTTTGAATTCTTTTCAGAGCAAACGTTGGCCAAAGCCAAATTGGTTTGTCATAAGATTTTTGAAGTGCACCAGGTCCACCACTCCAAAATGACACCGTATCAGGATACCTATGAATTAAGTCTATGATCCATTGTGAAGGCTCAGATTTAGATACTATTAGAATTTTTAGTCTTTTTTTATTTTTCTGAAGAGACACATTTCTTTTATTTAACTCTAGTGCTAAAGCTCTAGTTAATCCAATAACGAATCTTGATATCCCAGAAACAATTCCTGACTGAGCAGATCTTGAATCAATAGCAAGCCATACAATATCAGAATTTTCTTTAATATTAGCTTCGTCTTGCAAAGTCGACAAATTCGTCATCGTATGTTCACCGTAAAATTATCATAGAATAAAAAAGGAAGAGCTCAAAAAAACCCTTCCTCATAATTGTAGCATAATTTTGAATCTAAAATTATACTTAAATCTGCAAACACAATCAAAAAAATAACTTAAAAAGATAGTCAACAAATTTAATCACTTTTATTTTGTTTGCACTGATTTTCCTGAATGGAGTTCAACAGCCTCTATTCTAGCTAATGCACGAGCGCGTGCAGCTTCAGCTCTTTTCATATCGATTGAATCTGAAGCCTTAGCAGCTAAACGATTTTGCGCTCTTTCTAAAGCATTTTTTGCCCTATCGAGATCAATTGTAGATGCATCTTCACCTACATCAACTAATAAAGTAACAGAGGAACCTGATATTTCAGCAACTCCCCCAGATACCTTATAAAATCCTGCTACTTCATTCTGAGTATAAACAACAACACCTGTACCAACAGCAGAAACCATAGGTGCATGTCCAGGCAATACACCTATTGTTCCATGATCGATTGGAAAATAGATCTCGGTCACACCAGAAAGATCAAGGAGACGTTTATAAGGAGTCAAGATAACAACTCGCATATTGCCTTTTGCTTCAACCATAAATACACAATCCCCAGTCTTTTAATTAAACGGTGACGCCCATCTTTCTAGCCTTTTCTACCGCTTCTTCAATACTTCCAACCATATAAAATGCTGATTCTGGAAGATGATCCCATTTGCCTTCGCAAACTTCTTTAAAGCTGCGCACTGTATCTGCAACTTTTACATATCTTCCAGGGTTTCCAGTAAATACTTCTGCAACGTGGAAAGGTTGTGATAAAAAGCGTTCGATACGACGAGCTCTTGCAACAACTAATTTGTCTTCTTCAGATAGTTCGTCCATACCTAAAATTGCAATGATATCTTGTAATTCTTTGTATCTTTGCAAGATTTGTTGAACTTTACGTGCAGTATTATAATGTTCATCTCCAACAATTTGCGGATCCAAAATTCTACTAGTTGAATTTAAAGGATGAACAGCTGGATAAATTCCTTTTTCAGTTAAGGAACGATCTAGATTTGTCGTAGCATCTAAGTGTGCAAATGTAGTTGCAGGCGCTGGGTCAGTATAGTCGTCTGCTGGTACATATATAGCTTGTACAGAAGTAATTGACCCAGTGTTTGTAGAAGTAATTCTTTCCTGTAAATCACCCATTTCAGTAGCCAAGTTAGGCTGATAACCCACAGCAGAAGGAATACGTCCAAGTAGCGCAGAAATTTCCGCACCAGCTTGAGTAAAACGGAAAATATTATCTACGAAAAACAACACGTCCTGATTTTGTTCATCTCTGAAGTACTCAGCAACTGACAAACCAGAAAGAGCAACGCGCGCACGCGCTCCCGGTGGTTCATTCATTTGTCCGTAAACCAATGCAACTTTATCAAGAACTCCTGAGTCCTTCATTTCATGATAAAGGTCATTACCTTCACGCGTTCTTTCACCAACACCAGCAAAAACAGAGTATCCACCGTGTTGTTTTGCTATGTTATTAATTAACTCCATAATCAAAACAGTTTTACCAACTCCAGCACCACCAAATAAACCAATTTTTCCGCCTTTTTGGTAAGGAGCTAACAAGTCAACAACTTTAATACCAGTTTCTAGCATCTCTAGTTTTGTACTTTGGCGAGTAAAATCAGGTGCTTTACGATGAATTTGATATTCTTTTGAATACTCAACAGCACCCTTTCCATCAATTGGATCGCCAATAACATTTAAAATACGTCCTAATACGTTATTGCCAACAGGAACTGAAATTTGCTTACCTGTGTTACGAACTGCAACACCACGGCTTAAACCTTCAGTAGAATCCATTGCAATTGCTCTAACTGTATTTTCGCCTAAATGTTGAGCAACTTCTAATACAAGATTTTCTTTATCATTGTTTATAGATGTATTTGTTGTTCTTAAGGCATGATAAATTTCTGGTAAGTTACCGTGTTCAAATTGAACATCAACAACCGGTCCCATAACTTGAATAATTTTTCCTGATCCAGACATATAAACTCCAAAATTTTTAAAATTACAATGCCTCAGCACCGCTTATAATTTCAATAAGTTCTTTAGTAATTGCTGCTTGACGCGCTCTTTGATAAGTAATTTGTAACTTACGTTCCATTTCCTTAGCATTCCGAGTTGCGTTATCCATTGCAGTCATTCGAGCTCCATGTTCACTTGCTATAGCTTCGAGTAAAGTTTGGAACATTCTTGATGCCATATACCGAGGTATAACAAATGACAGAAGTTCATCCACTTCAGGCTCAAATATTGGTTCAGCTTGCATAGATGAAACGCCAATATGAAGAGGCAAAACAACATCAGCGGTGGGAGTTTGCGACATAGCAGATTGGAATTTATTATAAACAACCACAAATTTTCCAATTTTACCGTCTGAATAAAGCTTGCCAAATGCATCAGATAAACGTGTTGCATTTGCATTTGTAGGTTTATCGAAAGGCGCAGTGATAGAAACTAAACCGCTATTATCAATCAATACATCTGGATTTACACAATAATCATTTTCAGATGCGAAAAGTGCGTCCTCTTTGATTTTTAGTTGTAATTTCCTTCTTCTGTTCAATGCTTGAAATGCTTTTTTACCAATACAAGTTGTTACTACTTTATACCCTTCAGCTTCTAGCTCAGATATAGTTTTAATTGCCTGTTTTGTAACGTTAGCATTGTAGCCGCCACATAAACCTCTTTCAGAAGAAATAACTAAAACAGCAGCTATTTTTGAAGCCGACTCATTCATCAATGGATGAGTACAGCCGCCGCTTACGACACCTGCTAATTTAGATGTCAATTGTGCTAAGGAATGCGCATATGGTCTAGAGTTTACAACATTATGTTGAGCTCTTCCAAATTTAGCAGCAGACACCAACTTCATTGCTTTTGTAATTTGTTGAGTACCCTTAACACTTTTTATTTTACTGCGAAGATCCTTAAGACTTGCTGGCATTTGGTTCAAACCTCTTTGCAAAATCATCAAGAGCTTTTTTAATTTCAGCTTGTAGTTCACTACTCATTTTCTTACCAGTAGCTATTTCATCTAAAATATTTTTATGTGTAGCTTCAAAATAGTTCAGCATTTGGCGCTCAAAAGTACCAACATAACGAACTTCAATATTATCTAAATAACCATTAATAGCAGCAAATATAGTTAATACTTGTTTTTCCATAGGTAATGGTGAGTATTGAGCTTGTTTTAATAGTTCAGTTAAGCGTTGTCCACGATTTATTTGTTTACGTGTTGCTGCATCTAAATCAGAACCAAACTGCGCAAAGGCTGCAAGCTCTCTGTATTGAGCTAATTCAAGACGTAAGTTTCCAGCAACTTGTTTCATAGAGCCAGTTTGAGCAGCACCACCAACACGGGATACAGAAAGTCCGGCATTTACTGCTGGACGCATACCTGCATTGAAGAGATCTGCTTCAAGAAATATTTGTCCATCAGTAATTGAAATAACGTTTGTTGGGATATAAGCGGAAATATCATTCGCTTGTGTTTCAATAATTGGGAATGCAGTTAAACTTCCAGCTCCAAGATCATCACTTAATTTACAAGCTCTTTCCAATAAACGACTATGCAAATAGAAAACATCTCCAGGATACGCTTCACGCCCAGGTGGTCTTCTAAGTAGAAGAGACAATTCACGATATGCTTGTGCATGCTTAGTCAAATCATCATAAAAAATAACCGCATGCTCGCCACGATCTCTAAAATATTCTCCAATTGTACAACCAGTATATGGCGCCATAAATTGCAATGTAGCGGCTTCAGAAGCACCTGCAACAACTATAGTTGTATATTCTAATGCTCCTGCTCTACGAAGCTTTTCCACAACTTGAGCAATTGTCGAATATTTTTGTCCAATTGCAACATAAATACATTTTACACCACTACCTTTTTGGTTGATGATGGTATCAATAGCAATTGCTGTTTTTCCTGTTTGTCGATCCCCAATAATCAACTCACGTTGGCCACGACCAATTGGTATCATTGAGTCAATTGATTTAATCCCTGTTTGTAGAGGTTCGTGTACACTTTTACGAGCCATAATACCAGGCGCTTTAATTTCAACTGGAGAATGATCTTGAGTATTAAGTTCCCCTAAACCATCAATAGGTTCACCAAGTGCATTTACAACTCTTCCTAAAAGCTGAGGTCCAACTGGAATACTATTAACTTTCCCAGTTCTACGAACTTGCATTCCTTCCCGAATGGTTTCTGAACCAGAAAATACCGCTACTCCAACATTGTCCTCTTCTAAGTTAAGGACAATTCCTTTAACACCATTTTCAAATTGTATAAGTTCACTAATTAAAGCTTTTTCTAGACCATAAATGCGTGCCATTCCATCTGCAATCGATACAACCGTACCAGTCTCAGATACTTCCGCCTTTTGTCCAAAAGCTTGAATTTTTTGTTTTAATAACTGGCTTATTTCATCAACCCGGATATGCTCCATGAATATAACTCCTAACTCAAAGACTCTTTAAGATTCAAAAGACGAGAACGCAGACTTGCATCTACATTTGTATTTCCAACTTTAATAACAAAACCTGAACGCAAAGATTCATCAATCTTAGATTCAAGAATAATTTTTTTATTTAAAACAGATTCCAAAACAGCTGAAAATTCAGCTTGACCGCTTTCACTTAGTTTTGTGGCAGAAGAAATTGTAGCTCTTGCTACCCCTATGTGCTCATCAGCGCGTAACAGAAAATTTTTCAAAACTGGCTGGATTTCAGAAAATCTATGGTTTTCTAGCATTAACTTAAGAAATTCTTTTAATTCTAAAGGAATTTCTCTACCTGCAAGAATTTTTTCTAATACCGTATCTAATAATATTAATTTCTCTTCCAAAGAAAGAGTTGGATTAACAAAAAATCCTGTCATTTTTCTTGTAAAAATTGACGCTAAAACTCTTGTTATTTCAACAAATTCGTTAAACGAAGTACCTTTTTTAACTGCGTCTAACCCGCATTCAAAAAGAGCTGTCCCATACCTTCTGGCAAGAGGACCTGAAAATTTATTCATAAATTACAAACTCCACATAAGTAGAAATTAAAAAAAAATGAATTAATTGAGAGACCTAATGCCTTCAATTGTTTCCGACTTTAGCTTTGCATCTAAAGAATGTAATTGCTCAGCAGTTAATGATTTTTCAACTTCATTTAAAGCTAAACTAAACAACTCATGTTTAATTTCTTCTTTTGTCCTAGTAATCATTTCATTTGCAGCTCTTTGAGCATCTTTCAAAATTGATTCAGATAATTTTGTTGCGTCATTTAAAATCTTTTCACGCTCAATTTTAGCATCAAATAGACTTTGTTCTTTCAATTTAGATATTTCTTCTTCCAAAGATGCTATTTGTGCTTCATATTCTTTAACTTTTCTCTCAGCTAATAAACTAGCTTCTTTTGCTTCAGAAAGTTTAGCTCTAAGCTCAGTGCGATTTTTGTCCAACATGTTAGCAATAGGTTTTTTAGCAAAAAATATAATGGCAGCTAGATAAATTACAAATTGAAAATATGGCCAGAAAACACCATACCAAAAAGATGGAGTTGAGCCGTCACCTGGGGTAGCAAAAGCCTTATTTGAATTAAGAAGTTCATATCCAAGAATAAAGCTTAAACATGCAACCCCAATTTTTTTGTAAATAGTTGACACTAATTCTTTAACTTGATTTGGAAGATCACTTTTAGCTTTAGTTCTTTCTGCTTCTAACCTTGCTTTTACATCATCCAAATAAGCTTCTGCTTTAGTTTGATTTTCTGTTATTATTTCAGTAGCAATTTTTTGTGCAGCATTAATTTGTTCAGCTTTCAAGCGTTTAGCTTCTTCAGCACCTTTTTTAAGCTCTTCAAGGTACTGCATTTCTAACTTTCTTGCCCGATCATTTTCCAATCGAGAAGCTTCTGTTGCTCCGATTGTTCTCCGTCTGCGTTCGTTATGAAGTTTTACCGCAGGTTGTATTATGAGCCTTTGCGCTATATATACTCCCACTAAGAAAATACCTACTTGAATACCAAATCTTATGGCACCTTCTGTATCATGAAACGGATAAATATCTAGAGAGCCTGCCATTTACTCCACCTCAAGGCATGTTCAGCCATTTTAAGCTGAATTTTCAAAAGAAAATAAAAAATATCTAAAACAAAAACGGTGTTGTTTAGGTTCGGCAACCCAAGCAGCACCCGCTCGTTCCTGTATCTGGCCTTGTTATTACTGTGAACTTTGAGTTTCTGCAAGCCCTCGCTCACATAATTTGCAATAATATTTTTCAATTAAAGTGTTTTTTGCCTATATCCTTCAAAAAAATTAGATACCCCAAGTTTTTCTGCCAACTTAAGATGTTCTTGTAATGTAGTTCGAGATATTTGGAGCAATTGACTCGCTTTTGTAATAGTAAACCCCTTCTTTTTTACTGTATAAAAACTCAAAGCAGCTTTTATAAAGCCATGGGCATCATGACTTTGTAACAATGTATAAGAAAATAAATTTTCTGCACATTTTTCAAGCGAAATCTGACTATTGCTATATATTTCATCAAAATTTATAAGAATATGATCTAGATACTCTGTTGCGCTTGGGTAAGAACCTTTAAAACCGCCCAAATAAGCTGTTTGAACCACAGCATCTATAAAAAAATTTAATCCCAGATGTTTTGCTACTAACTTTAGCTTTCGAAAGATTTCACTATCAAATACATCTAAATAAATATCGAGACCAAAATGTTCTAGAATCTTCTCAATAGCACTTGCTGGTGAAGAAATAAGAAGTTCAGGAGACGAAACTTTATAAATAATAAATCCTAAACCATATTTTATTGTATCTGGATGAATTAATACTGTTGGAATGATAGTCGATTGTTTACTTATAACCGTTACATATTTTTCATCCAATTCCTGTGGATTCGTAATGATATTAAAGCATAGAAATTGATTCTTTTGTTCTAATTCAAGAAAATCAAGGACTATTTCTTGAATATCCTGTGACTCAACTTTAATATGTACATCAAATCCACTTTTAATTATTTCAAGAATATGGATTACATCTTCTTCAATTCTTTTTTTTACAAGTTCCTTAATAAGTTTAATTTTCGACTTTTGCATAAAATATCCTTTCAATATACGACAAGCCGAAAATTAAACTTATTTATATTGCTTAAAAAAGCATACTTATCAGAAATCAGATGATTAAAATATTTTTATAAATTCATAGACTTTAAACTTTCCTAAAAATAAATTTAACATACCCCATCAATAGGTTTATTATTCTATTACGTTAAAACTCAGATTAGGGTCTCTAAAAAAATGTTTCACGTGAAACATTCTGTTGATTTCAATAATGATAATATGTATTTATCTGCTACTATGCTAAATTAAGAATTGAATTTTACTTTTTAAATAGACTCTAAGGCAATTATGAAACTACTATTGATCAAAATATCTCTATGTATTTTAGTAACTAATATGCAGTCATATGCATTTGAAAATGAAAAAAAAGTAATTGAATTGGGACAAATTGTGAATATACCTCATCAGAAAATATGTGCAGGTATTTTAAATATCATCTACAATAAAGCTAATATTCCTTTTCATATCAATGTTCTTCCCGGTTGGAGATCAATTTTTGAAACCTTTAAAGGAAATCTTGATGGTGAAGTATGCAGATATACTAAATTTGCAGATGATCATGCACAGCTGATAAAAATTGTTCCTTCAATTTACTTTATATCACCTACAATTTTTTCTACAAAAGAATTAAATTTTAGAGAAATTACCAAAGATTCTTTTAAAAATTATAGAGTAGGAATAATTAAAGGTTTGCCTGGATTTGAAGACTACCTCAGTAAAGTAAAAACTCTTGAATCTGTTAACTCTATAGAACAGCTTATTCAAATGCTTTTACTTGACAGAATCGATTTATTTATTACATCACGCATTAATGCTAATATTGTAATGAAAAAAATGGGAAATACCACAAAAATAAAGTATTCATACTCTCCTGAGAACTTTCAAACTCCTTTATATCATTTTCTTTCTAATAAATTTCAATCACAGGTTAGTATATTGCAAAAAATACTTAGCGATATGGAGCAGTCAGGAGAATTAAAAGCATTACAGAGAAGACTCGAGTTAAATGAAATTAATCAAGTCAAAAAAGAATAGCGACATTTTTCAAATCTTGTTAAAATTATCGATTACGACTTAAAATAGATTCAATAGAAAATATTTAAAAATGTTTCACGTGAAACATTTTTATTTAATATAATGAATCTACTAAGAAAATAAGAAAAAACTCATTTTCTCTTGAAAAAAAAGTTTTCAGATTTAAGGTCTCTATTCACTGTAGGAGAATGAAATGCCTCTCAATAGCAATGACTTATTAAAACTAGATAAAAATAAACCTGTTACATTCAACCATAAATTCCATGGTACCTCAAAAAACTATTATCAAAATCAAGTAATTGAATATATACCTATAAACAATATAGAACCCTTAGAAGAACAACCAAGAACTTATTTTGATCCTGAAAGCTTAGATGAATTAGCACAAAGTATAAGAACTTATGGAATATTGCAGCCAGTTATCGTATCGTTAGATGAAAACGAAAAAATTAAAATTATTGCTGGTGAAAGACGCTGGAAAGCAGCGCAAATTGCAGGCTTAGATAAAATACCGTGTATTGTAAGAGACTTAAATGATCATTCTTCTTTAGAACTAGCGCTTATTGAAAATATTCAAAGAGAAGCCTTATCTGCGGTTGAAGAAGCACAAACATATAAAAAACTTTTAGACGAACACAATTATACACAAGAAACCTTAGCATCCAGAATAGGTAAAAATAGAGCGACAATATCAAATACTATAAGACTACTGTCTCTTCCTGATAAAATTTTAGATGATCTTAATTTAAAGATTATTACTGCAGGTCACGCAAGAGCGTTATGTGCTATTGACAACTCCAAGCTGCAACTAAAAGCTCACTCAATTATAGTCAAAAAAAAGTTGTCAGTTAGACAAGCTGAAGAATTAATTAAATCATTAAAGCTAGACAAACCTCATAAAACACTTACTGATTCTATTTCCCCAGATCTTCGTTATATTTGTGATCAATACAAAGGACATTTGGGGACAAAAGTTAAAATCACAGGTGATACCAACAAAGGAAAAATTGAAATAAGTTATTATACTTTAGATGATTTAGAAAGAATTTCTGAGCTTATTCTTGGGAGTATTATCCCTCCCCCAAAAAACAGTTAGCAAAAAAATTTAATATTTTATTATAATAAATTAGCAGCAATTGTAGCCAAAGCAGATCTTTCCCCTTTGACTAAAGTAACATGACCTGCTATAGCTTCTTGTTTCATTCTCTCTACAACATAAGTTAAACCATTACTTGCTGCGTCAACATAAGGATTATCAATTTGATAAGGATCGCCTGTTAGGATAATTTTTGTATTTTCTCCAGCACGAGTCAAAATAGTTTTAATTTCATGTGGAGTTAAATTTTGTGCTTCATCAACAATAAAGTATTGATTTGGTATGGAACGTCCACGAATATAAGTAAGTGGTTCTACCTCTAATATACCTTGATTAATTAATTCATGATAACTTTGAGAAAGTCTTTTTTGTCTTCCTTGAGAAACACCACCAAGTAAAAGTTCTAAATTATCAAATATTGGTTGCATCCAAGGATTTAGTTTTTCTTCTAAAGTACCAGGCAAATAGCCTACATCTCTACCTAAAGGGAAAATAGGTCTACTAACTAGTAATTTTTGGTATTTTGATTCATCAGTTGTTTTTTCTAATCCTGCTGCAATGGCTAGTAAAGTTTTACCAGTTCCTGCAGTACCAACTAAAGTAACAAGCTTAACATCATCGTCTAATAGTAAATCTAAAGCAAAACTTTGTTCTAAATTCCTTGGATAAATACCCCAAACAAAATCTTTTCCACCTAAATTTAAATTTTTTAAATTACCCGTAACATGATCATATTTTCCATAAACAAACTGCAATGGATCTTTTGCATCTCTTAAAATAACATACTGATTAGGCATGAGTTCATATTCTTCTAACGAAACTGAACCAGATGATAAATATTTTTTAAGTACTTCTGATTCAACTTCAAATTCTACTATTCCTGTGTAAAGCTCCTCTATGTTAACTTTATCAGCTTCAAAGTCTGAAACACTAACACCTAATGCATCAGCTTTAATCCGCAGGTTAGAGTCCTTAGTTATTAAAATTACTGGCATATTTGCTGCTTGTTTTTTTAATATCAATGCAACGCTTAGTATTAAATTATCAGGTTTTCTTTCAAAATGAGTAGGCAATAGAGCCATATCTGACTCTAAAACAACATAAACTTTACCACTATCTCTTTTGTCTCCAAATAAAGGTATACCATTGCTTAAAGATCCTCTCTCTCGAAGATCATCAAGAATTCTTGAAAAATGACGAGCATTCCTTCCCGTTTCACTCAAACCCTTTTTAAAAGTGTCTAGTTCCTCAATTACTGATATTGGAATGTACACATCATTATCTTCAAAAGAGAAAATGGCACTTGGATTAGATAGCAACACATTTGTGTCTATTACAAATTTCTTTTTCAACCCTTTACCCCTTTCGACAAATAATTCGATCCAAAGAGGGATCGCGCTCTTACAAGAAATCAATTCTTCCTCTATCATTCCATGAGAATGATTAGAGGTTAACAGAAAGAAGCATTTTTTTTTAGTTCAAAGTAGGAGAAAAAAGAAATGATACCATCTCACTCCAAAGACCTGCTTAATAGTGTTTCAGAAAGTGTTAAAAGAGAATTTAAAGAGCAAAAATATATTCTTTCATATGATGAATTTCTAGAGGTATTTATAAAAGAACCAAGAAAATTAATAAGAAATTCTGCGGAATATATGTTAGATATGTTCAAATATTTTGGTGTAAGTGATGTTAAATATGCTCATAATATTACTAAAAGACATTTTAAATTATTTGAAAGAATTCGTGGGAAAAATAAACCAGCAATTACAGGTCAAGAAGAAGCTCATGAAAGTATTTATAGAGTTTTAGAACAATTTGTGCGCCAAGGGAAAGTTGATAAACTTATTTTACTCCACGGTCCAAATGGTTCAAGTAAATCCTCTACCGCTGAAGCTATAGCTAACGCTTTAGAAGAATATTCTAAAACAGAGCATGGAGTTGTATATAAATTTAATTGGATTTTTCCTTCAGATAAAATTGGTTATGACGGTTTAGGTGATAATTTTAATAAACATATTGGATTTGGCGACGAGCCTCCAACAAAAAATGGAAATAAGACGTTTGCACATTTAGAAGATGACGAAATTATGTGCAAAATAGTGAGTGAAATGAAAGAAAATCCTATCTTTATTTTACCTAAAAAAGAACGCATTGAATTATTCAAAAAAATATCAATTAATAATATGTATCCTGAAGATACACCCATTTATCTTGAAGAAGGCGCGTTAGGGGCAAAGAGTAAAAAAATATTTGATTCTCTTCTTGTTGCCTACAAAGGAGATTTAGATAAAGTACTAAGACACGTGCAAGTCGAAAGATTTTTTTATAGCGGTCGTTATAGAGTAGGAATTGCGTCAGTCGAACCACAAATGGCTATTGATGCTCAAGATAGACAAATTACTATGGAAAGAAATATTCAAAATATTCCCCCTGCCCTTCAAAATATAAGAATATTTGAACCGCAAGGAGAATTGATTGATGCAAATAGAGGATTTATTGAATTCGCAGATCTTCTAAAACGACCTTTAGAAGCCTTTAAATATCTGTTAACAACTATTGAAAAAATGAGTATTAATCTCCCAAGCGGAATAGCTGATTTGGATCTAATTATGATGGCAAGTACAAATGAAAAACATCTAGATGCCTTTAAAAATTCACCTGATTGGCCTTCATTTAAAGGAAGATTTGAATTAGTGAGAGTTCCTTACTTACTTTCAGCTAAATTAGAGCAAAAAATATATGAAGAAGATATAAAAATTATTGAAAAAACAAAAAAAATTGGTCCTCACTCCTTATCATTACTTGCAAAATGGGCTGTCTTAACAAGGTTACGACAACCAGATCCTGATTATTATGATCCAGGAATTAGAAATATCATCGCTAGACTAGATCCTTATGATAAACAAGCATTATATGATGGAAATGAACCATCAAACACATTTACAGAAACAGAAAAAGGTCTATTGAAGAAAAATGTCGAAGAAATACTGAAAGAAAGCCAAAGTTCTGTTGCTTATGAAGGTAGATTTGGTGCAAGTCCTAGAGAAATGAAAATGTTACTTTATTTTGCAGCACAAAATGAAAGGCATGATTCCCTTTCAGCAATTGCACTTTTCGATGAAATTGAAAAATTGACTAGAGATAGAACGATTTATGATTATCTGCAATTTGAGCCGCGGGGAGGATATCATGACTATCGTGAATTTATTAAGCATATAAAAATACAATATAGTCAACAATTTCACAAAGAGTTTTTATCTGCTTTAAATTTTTATGACGAAGAACAGTACATAAATGCTCTTCAAAAATATATGCGTAACGTGACTGCATTTATTAAAAAAGAAAAAATACAGAATGATATAACTGGAAGAAATGAAGAAGCTAATGAGAATATAATGGAAGAAATGGAATCTCTTATGGGTGCTACAGGTAATAAAAGAGAGATAAGAGAAAGATTGGTTGCAAAACTTGCATCATGGAGAGTTGAAAGACCAAACGATGAATTAAATTTTTCAAAAGTTTTTGAAGCAGAATTAACTACAATTTCAAAAAGAATTTATGAAAGTAAAGAAGATGAAATTAAAAAAATTAAAAACTCGATGATGATGCACGGTAGTGAAGATTATAATAAATTGCCAAAAGAAGTTTATAATCTCTGTGAAAATACATTTAATAATTTAGAAAAATATTTCAACTATACAAGAAAAAACGCTTGGGAAAGCTTAATATTTCTAAATAATATAAAAAAACAGTAAAGAGCAATATATGTATAGAAAAATAAATTATATCTTCACAATATTAGCTTTAATTTTTCTTCAATATAAATCATTTTCATTTGATGAAATTAAAATTTATACTGAAGAAAAACCACCAAATAATTTTGAAGGGCCAAATAATAAAGTAACAGGAATATCTACCGAAATTGTTGAGGAAATATTTAAAAATGCTCATATTAATTATTCCATAGAAATTCTTCCTTGGGCTAGAGCTTTGGATACAGCTTCAAAAAATAAAGATATAGGTTTATATTCGCTAGCAAGAACTCCTGATAGAGAAAATTCTTTTTACTGGATTGGTCCTTTAATAAAAAATGATTGGAGTTTTTTTACTAGAAAAAATTCCAAAATAAAAATTCATAAATTAGATGATGCAAAAAAATACTTAGTAGGAGTTTATAAACAAAGTGCTCTTTCTAACTATCTATTAGAAAATGGTTTCAAAGCAGATAAAAATTTAGATTTTGTAAATGAAGAAAAGTATAATCCAACAAAATTAGAAAGAAATAGAATTGATATTTGGGCAACGGGGTTATTAGTAGGTTTGTTTCATGCAAAAGAACATAAAACAACATTCGTTCCTATATATACAATAAAAGAAGTTGGTTTATATTTAGCTTTTAACAAAAGTACAGATAAAAATTTAATATCTACATTGGAAAAATCTTTTGATAAAATAAAAAATAGCGAAAAGATTAAAAGTATTCAAAAAAAGTATGGATATAAAAAGTAAATTATAATTTCTAAATAAAATTATTTTTAAGATTGACATATTTTAGAAATGAAATGTAATATCTTTTTTAAAATAATAGGAGAAATTATGAAAATCAAAAAAAGTTTATTTTTTTTAAGTTCATTAGTTATTTTTTCTTGTTCTAATAAAGAAAGCAAACAGGATTTTGAAAAACAAAATATTCAATCTAAATCAATTTCTAAATCAAGTGATTGGGCTTTACCAAATTTAACTAATGAGGAAAAAGATAATTTAATATTTGCGGTGAAAACTGTTTTCAATGATTTTTACGTGAATAGATTGCAAAAAATAACGGACTATAAATACGATGCATTAAAAGAGGCAAATAAACTGAATAACCAAATGAGTTCAGAAGTTTTACTTTCAGAATCTATGAAAATATTTAGGAATATAAGAGATTTGCATACTGGATTTATTTATCCTATACCAGCACGTTGTAATAGTTCTTCTTTTCCATTAAGTACAAAGCTTATTTATGATGAATACGGTGAAAATGAAAAATTAATAATCACACAAAAATATGATAAAGCAACATTTGAAAATGAAACATTAAATAATAACTATAACAAATTAAATATAGGTGATGAAATATTATCTATCAAGAATATCGGACTAGAAGGAATATCATCTTCCAAAAAATATTCAACAAAATCCGCAATATTAGAAATTGGTGCTTTTTATCGTGGAGCAAATGAAGATGCTTTTAGAACTAGAGCTGTGCAGAATTTTTTTAATAGAAATGGCTCCTATATGCAGCCAGCAGAAGGAAATTTCACAATAGAGGTTAGAAGTAAAAAAGATAATCAAATTTATGAATTTACATTCCCTTGGATACAAACGAAAGCAAATACTCCTATTTGTAACAATCGGAATATAAATACTTTAAGTATTACAAATGCAACTAATTTAATTAAGTATTCAAAATCAGTAGATAGTAATGAAGTGATAAATAATAGAAATAATGGAAAAGAAAATGTTACAATTACACAAATTCAAAGAAATGGAAAAAACTTTGCGCTCATACATTTGAATTATTTCATACCTAGTGCTGAATATGACTTTTATAATTATCTTGAAGCAAGAGAAAAGATTAATGCGGAAGTAAATTTTATAAGAAAATATATTAGAGATAATAAAGATAATATAGAAGGAGTTATTTTTGATATCAGAGGAAATGGCGGTGGTTATGGCAGCTATCCTCAATTATTAGCAAATATGTTTACTACACAATTTGTTTCAAATATGTTGGTAAAGCCTCTAGTTTCAGAAACTAACAAAGAAACATTTTATAATTTAGAAATGTCAAGATATATTTCCAGAAAAAACACTATTGATCCTCTTACCAGTCCTATACTTGATACAGTATATTCAATGGAAAAATTAATTAATGGAAAATTTACAAAAGAATTAGTGATTAAAAGAGAATTACTTTTAAAAGAAGGCGATAGGTATGATGGTGATGAGAATGATTCACTTCCTTCATATTACAATAAAGAAACAACAGAAATTTTAAAACCAATTTTAACTACAAAACCTATTGCCGTCTTGACAAATAGCAATTGTTATTCTGCTTGTGATATATTTGCCGCACTTTTCAAGGATTTTAAAATAGCTAGAATTTATGGTGAAACAGCTCATACTGGCGGTGGTGGTGCAAACGTTATTGAATGGAATGACTTTTTAACTCCTGTTGTAATTGATGAACAAGGTCATTCAACAACTATGATTCCAAATGCAAAACCTCTACCAAAAGGTGCTGAAATTCGCTTCGCTTGGAATAAAATTAAACGATACAATAATAGTAAATATGAACAATATATTGAAGGTATTGGAATTCTAGCTGATTATGTTTATAAACCAACAGAAGAAGATGCTTTAAATAATGGATCAAGAATATTAAATAATATTATGGATGACATGCTGGATCCGAGTAATTCGAAAAAATTCTATTTAAATAGATAAAAAAATTATTTTTCTATCTAAATAAAAATACTAGACACTTCTTCCTTTATAGCCAGAAAAATCAGTGATGTGTCTTTTATATGAGTTAGAAAAAAATGGTGAACTTATTAGAAAATCTGCTGAAGCTTTATTACAGGCTAAGGGAACATTCCAAACAACAGCCACTCTAAGTAAAGCTCGAACATCTGGATCATGTGGCTGAGCTGCTAATGGATCCCAAAAGAAAAGTACCATATCTAATTTTCCTTCAGAAATATAAGCGCCAGCCTGCATATCTCCTCCTAAAGGTCCACTTTCAAAACATGTAACTTTAAACCCAGTTTCTCTTTCTAATAACTTTCCTGTTGTACCAGTTGCAAATAATTCATGATCAGCCAATTTATTACTATGTTCTACAGCCCAATCTAGTAATTCTTTTTTCTTATTATCATGAGCAATTAATACAATTCTTTTTTTTTCAGGTACAATAATTTCTTTATACTTAGTTTTATTCATACTTAACTTTCAATTATAAATAGTATTATTCTACAGTAACACTTTTAGCTAAATTTCTTGGTTGATCTACATCATTTCCTCTTCTAACAGCTATCCAATAAGCAAATAAATGCATTGGAACTGTAGTTAAAAAAGGTAACGCAATATGAGAGCATTTTGTTACAGGAATAAAATCATCAGAAATAGCTTGTAAAGAAGTATCACCTTCCGTTCCAATTGAAAGAATTTTTCCTCCTCTTGCCCTTATTTCTTCAATATTACTAATTGTTTTTTCATAATATTGATCTTTCGGAGCCAAACAAACTACGCTCATATTTTCATCAATTAAAGCAATAGGACCATGCTTTAACTCTCCTGCTGCATAGCCTTCTGCATGAATATATGAGAGTTCCTTTAATTTTAATGCACCTTCCAATGCTACCGGCCACTGCTGACCTCTACCAATAAATAAAAGATTATCCATATGCTGGTATTTTAAAGTAATTTCTTTAATTGGCTTTGATAGCGCAAGTGTTTTTTCTATTAAACTTGGGACTTTTGATAAATCTTCTAAGCAATTAGCGATATAGTTTTTATCTTTTTTGTTTTTCTCTTGCGCCATACCCAAGGCTAATAGAAGTAATGAAGATAATTGAGCTGATAAAGCTTTAGTACTTGCTACTCCAATCTCTGGGCCTGCGTAAATTAAACTTTCATCGTCACAGACATGAGCAATGCTGCTTCCAGGTGCGTTTACTATAGCAAGTGTTTTAGCCTTATTTTCTTTTGCAAATTTTATTGCTTGAAGAGTATCAATGGTTTCTCCACTCTGAGAAACTGCAATACATAGCGTATTTTCATTTACTGTAGATGATCTATAGCGATATTCACTTGCAAGATCAACTTCTACAGGAATTCGGGTAAATTCCTCAAAATAGTACTTTGCCAAACAACTCACATAAAAACTTGTTCCGCAAGCAATTATTTGAATTCTATCAATTTGTTTTAAATTTATTTTATGAATTCCATAAGCTTTTAAATCTACAGTACCTTGATTTCTATCTATGCGCCCATTAATTGTTTGAGCTACTGCTTGTGGCTGCTCGTGTATTTCTTTTAACATGAAATGATCATATCCATTTTTATCGAGCATATTGGATGACCAATTCACTGTTATAGGCTCTCTAGTTATTTCATTTCCAGAAAAATTCACAATTTTTATTGAATCTTTTTTCAAAAAAGCAATTTCATTATCTTCTAAAATAATTATTTCACGAGTATGATCTACTAATGCTGCAATTCCTGAAGCCATATAATTTTCATTTTCACCAATTCCTAATACAATTGGTGAACCATACTTAACTACATACAAAGTATCTGGTTCGTCAGTACATATTATTCCAAAAGCAAATGCTCCTCGAATTTGTTTTACTAATGAGAAAATTGCTTTTTTCATATTATCTTCGACAGAGTTACTATTATTCAATTTTTTCAATTCATAATTTAATAAATGAGCAGCTACTTCAGTATCTGTCTCACTTTGAAAGACATAATTTTTAGTTAATAAAAACTCTTTTAATTCTTTATAATTTTCAATAATTCCATTATGCAATAAAATAATATTATCTGATCTATGCGGATGAGCATTTTGTTCTGTAGGTTTTCCATGAGTTGCCCAACGTGTGTGACCTATTCCTAGATGTGCTGATTTTGGTAAATTGCTCAGTTTTTTTTGGAGATTTGTAAGTTTTCCTTCTGCTCTTTCAATATAAATTTTGTTAGCTTCAAGCATAGCAATGCCTGCAGAATCATAGCCTCGATATTCTAATCTTTTTAATCCATTATAAAAAAATTCGGGGGTGACTCCTGTTCCAATATAACCAATTACTCCACACATAGAAACCTCTTCATGATTTTCAAAGTTATTTTTCTTTAAATTTCTTTTCCATTTCAGCTAATTGCTCTTGAGAATTAATTCCTAAAAATTCTGTTTCATCTATTCCAATTAAATAGCCAACTTTTTTTCCTGATTGTTTTGCAATTACAGGTAAATCAGTTAGATAATATTCTTTTGCTGCATTATTATTTTTTAATAATGGAAAGTATTCTTTCATAGCCAAATAGTTTGCACATTGAAATCCAGAATTACATAATTTTATTTTCTTTTGTTCTTCTGTACAATCTTTTTCCTCACAAATTGCTAAAAAATTATTTTGCTCATCAGTGAGAATGCGACCATACCCTGTAGGATTATTAGTTTCAAATGCCAATACAGTAAAAATATTATTTTCATTTTTATGCGTTTTAATAAATTCTTTAAATGTTTCAGGTTTTACTGCAGGAGTATCACCATATGCGATTAAAATATTTATTTCGTTATTTTTATTATTATTTAAATAATAGTTTTCTACTTCTCTAATGCCACACTCAGCAGCATGACCTGTTCCTAAAGGGGTATTCTGATATGCAAAATTTATTTGGATATTACTTGGAAAATTATATTCTAAAATAATCTCTTCAACAATTTTTTGGGTTGGAGAAATAACAACTATAATTTTATTAATACCTGCATTCACTAATGACTCGATAGCCCAAATAACTAAAGATTTTCCTAATAATTTATGCGCTACTTTAGGTAGTGAAGAATTCATTCTTTTGCCCATACCAGCGGCTAAAACTACTCCTATTGTTTCTGCTTTAAATAATTCATTAGCAACCACAGAATATTTCTCCAAATAATAAAAGATCTTAGAAGATATAAAAAAAATACCTTCCTCATGATTAAAATTCAATATACTAAAATTTTATTATTTATTCCTACGAAGCTTAAAAAATGATTTTAACAGCAATGAGCTCTCTTCTGCATAAATTCCAGTTGTCACATCACAAGAATGATTTAATCTAGAATCATTTAAAAGATTAGTTAAACTCCCTACTGCACCTGCTTTAGGATCATGGGTTGCAAAAACAACTCTCGGAATTCGCGCCAAAATAATCGCTCCAGCACACATAAAACAGGGTTCTAACGTTACATATAATGTACAACTAGTTAATCGCCAACGTGCTAAATTTTGACAAGCATTTGAAATTGCTATTAATTCCGCATGAGCAGTCGCATTATTGTGAGTTTCTCTCAAATTATAAGCTTCTGCTATAATACTATTGTTGCTATGATCAACAACGATAGCACCTACAGGAACTTCTTGCTGCTGAAAAGCTTTCTGTGCGAGATCAAGACATTTTAGCATATAGAATGAATCAATATTTTTTTGTTCTGGATCGGATTGCTTATTAGACAAGAACACACCTATGAAAGAAGGTGGCGGAGCGAGAGGGATTCGAACCCTCGGAAGAGTCTCCCCTTCGCGCCCTTAGCAAGGGCGTGGTTTAAGCCAACTCACCCATCGCTCCCAAGGGATAACATATTGTAATAATGGCGCGCGGTAAGCGATTCGAACGCCTGACCGCCAGATTCGTAGTCTGGTGCTCTATCCAGCTGAGCTAACCGCGCTAATGTCTTAGCAAAATGAACTACGCAAGCGCAACTCATAATTCTCAGAGTGTTTGATGGTGTACAAAATCAAGTATCATTAGTCAACATACATTCTAACTTTTTTCTCTTCTAAAAAAAATTTTGGTGCTAGCTATTCTCTTTTTGCTACTTCTTATACAAAAAAATCGTAGAAAGATTTGATTCATTTGTGCTATGCCTTTTCAGATTCTTGCCCAAGTGGCTAAGTAATTCATTTCATCAAGAAACTTAAAAATCCGAAAGGAATCCCCGTGTTCTCTCACCGCGTGATTAAAAAAACAGGAAAAATGATTCCAGTTATCCTAAGTTTGAGTGTCATCTCCTCAATTTATGCTTCCGAAGAAACTGCAAAACCACCTAAAATATGTATGGTTCTTGATAAAGGTGGGAAGGACGATCATTCCTTTAATGAATCTGCTGTGAATGGCTTCAACAGGGCTCTCAAAGAATTAAAGATAAGTAAAGATAGTAAATTTGTTGAACCAAGAAATGATAGTCAAATAGTTCAATTTTTTAGAAATTTTACAACCCAAGCTAACTGCGATCTTATTATAGGTATTGGGTTTAATCCTTCCGAATTTATTCCAGATTTGGCCTCGAAAAATCCAAACAAAAAATTTCTGTCTATTGATGTTAACATTGACGACAAAAATAAAGCTAAAAATATCCGTTCAGTTACCTTCCAAGAACATGATGGTTCATTTTTAGTAGGTGCTATTGCAGCAATGAAATCTTCCACAGGAAAAATTGGTTTTATTGGCGGTATGGATATTCCACTTATTCATCGTTTTGAAACAGGCTATACAGCTGGTGCTAAATATATTAATCCAAATATTAAAATTACAACGTCGTATGTTGGCATCACTCCTGATGCATGGAATAACCCATCAAAAGCAAAAGAACTAGCTCATGCTCAATACAATGAAGGCATAGATGTCATTTATCAAGTTGCAGCTAATTCAGGTCTAGGTGTGTTTGATTCAGCTGAACAAATGAATAAAAAATCTAATAATAAAAGACAACATTATGCTATCGGTGTGGATTCAAATCAAAACTGGCTTAAACCAAATGTGGTCATTACTAGTATGGTAAAACGAGTAGATAATGCAGTTTATTCAACTATAAAAGACATCATAGAAAATAAATTTACTGCAACACATACTGCATTTAGTTTAAAAGATGGTGGAGTGGATTGGGCTTACGATGAACATAATAAAAAATTCTACACAAGCTCGCAAATTAAAGAAATAAATAGTATTAAAGAAAAAATAATTAGTGGAAAAATAAAGGTACCAGACTACTATGAATTGGAAAAAATAAAAAATTCTAAATAATTAAGGACTACGATAATGAAAAAATTTTTTGTTTCATGTGTTCTAACTTCTATAGTACCAGTAGCAATGGCTGAAACAAATCCCAAAATATGTATGATCCTTGATAAAGCTGGGAAAGATGACCAGTCTTTTAATCAGGAGGCTTACAATGGATTTCAAAAAGCGCTTAAAACCCTTCCAATCTCAAAAGACAGTAAAGTTATTGAAGCTAAAGAAGAATCACATTTGAAACAAATTATTAGAACATTTGTAAATAACAAATGTTCTATTATTTTTTCTGTTGGAATTAATAATGCTGACGCAATTAAAAATTTAGCTCCAAGCTTTCCTAAACAAAAGTTTGCAGTTATTGATACCAAAGTAACTCATGAAAATGTCCGCTCCATTGTTTTTCAAGATGAACAAGGAGCTTTTTTAATGGGCGCAATTGCTGCAATAAAAACAAAAACTGGAAAAATAGGAATAATTGGTGGGATGAATATTCCACTGATCCAAAAATTTGAAAAAGCTTATATTGCTGGTGCTAAAAAAATTAATCCTAAAATTGAAGTAATGACTGGTTATGTTGGTGTCTCTGTTGAAGCTTGGAATAATCCTACAAAAGCACAAGAATTAGCTCTAAATCAATACGCTCAAGGTGTAGATATCATATTTCATGCTGCTGGAGGTTCTGGCTTAGGTGTTTTTAATGCAGCTGAACAAGCAAGCATTAAAAAAACTAAAAAATACGCAATTGGGTGTGATTCAAATCAAAACTGGATTAAACCAGGAATTATATTAACAAGTTTAATTAAAGATATAGATAAATCTGTTATGGATACAATTCATAGTATTTTAGATAATAATTTTACAACTGGTGTCTATACATATAATTTAGAAAATAAAGGAATAAACTGGGCTTATGATAAATATAACGAAAGTTTATTTACTAAAGAAGAAATTCAAAAAATTAATCTCATAAAAAAAGAAATAATTGAATTAAAACAAGAAACAATAAATTAAAGGTTTGTAGCTAATATGATTAAAAGAAATATTAAATCCATTTTCTCTATTTTTTCTAAATCACTTTTCTTATTTAGTTGTATTAATTTAAATATTTTTGCATTGGAGTCTAAAGAATTACCAAAAATATGTCTAATATTAGATAAAGGTGGTAAGGATGATAAATCTTTTAACCAATTAGCTTATGAAGGCTTTTCAAGGGCTCAAAAAGAATTAAATGTATCCAAGGAAAGTAAATATGTTACTGTCCGTGATGATGCAAATTCTATAAATTTTATACGTTCTTTTTCTAGCGGAGAATGTGGGCTTATTATTGCAGTTGGTTTTAATAACGCAGAAAATGTAGGAAAAATTGCTAAAAAATATCCAAAACAAAAATATGTATTAGTAGACTCATCAATAGATGAACCAAATATTAGATCCATTTCTTTCCAAGAACATGAAGGTAGCTTTTTGGTAGGCGCAATAGCTGCTATGAAATCTAAAACCAACCAAATAGGATTTATTGGTGGTATGGAAATACCTCTCATCAAAAGATTTTATTATGGATTTGAAGCTGGTGCTAAATTTATTAATCCAAAAATTAAAGTTACAGAAACTTTTGTAGGTATAACGTCTTCAGCTTGGAATAATCCTACCAAAGCAAAAGAAATTGCATTAGCAATGTATAATAAAGGTGCGGATGTTATATTTGTTGCAGCAGGTGCATCTTCATTAGGTGCTTTTGATGCTGTTGAAGAAGCAAATAAAAAACTATCTAATAAGTTCATAATTGGTGTTGATTCAAATCAAAACCACTTAGCACCAGGGCTTGTTTTAACGAGTATGGAAAAGAAAGTAGATTCAAAAGTTTTTGAATCAATTAAAGACTATACTGAAAATAAATTATCTACTGGAGTGATTAGATACGGTTTTTCTGAAGGCGGTGTTGATTGGTCTTTTGATAATAACAATAGAAAACTTTTTAAAGATAATGAAATTAAAGAAATTAATAAAATTAAAAAAGAAATTATCGAAAAGAAAATAATTGTACCTGACTATTATAAAATAAATAAATAATTTATTACTTTTTTTTAATTTCACCTTCAATTTAGAATGCTTAAAATGGAACACTTTAAAGATAAAAAAATTGCTATAGAATTCAAAAATGTAACAAAATCTTTTGGTAAAGTAATTGCAAATAATAATATAAGTTTTTCAGTAGAAAAAGGAACTATTCAAGCCTTAATTGGTGAAAATGGTGCTGGAAAATCTACTGCAATGAAAATATTATTTGGCTTGTATAAAGAAGATGATGGTGAAATTTTAGTTAATGGTAAGCCTCAACATTGGCAATCACCCAAAGACGCTATTAAAAATGGAATAGGGATGGTTCATCAACACTTTATGCTTGCTGAAACTGCTACTGGTCTTGATAATATAATACTAGGTGACGAAGAACACACTCTTAAATTGCCATTTTTACCAACTTCGTTTAATATTATTGATAGAAAAAAAGCTCGACTAGAAATTGATGAAATTGCCAAAAAATATGGACTAACTGTACCTTTAAATACTAAAATTTCTAAACTAGCTGTAGGAATGCAACAAAGAATTGAAATTTTAAAATTATTGTATAGAAACGCAGAAATACTTATTCTTGACGAACCTACTGCTGTTTTAACTCCTTTGGAAGTTGACGAACTTTTTGAAAATTTAAAGAAACTAAAGAATGAAGGTAAAACAATAATAATTGTTACTCATAAACTTAGAGAAGTTTTAAATTTTACAGATAATATTGTAGTATTTCGAGCAGGAAGCGTTGTTGGATCATTAAAAACATCAGAAGCATCTGAAGAAAAAATAGCCTCATTAATGGTTGGCAGAAATGTTAATTTAAGACCAAATATTCCATTAGGAAAAAAAACTAGTAATAATGTATTAGATTTAAAAAATGTAACTTTAAGAAATTTTTCTAACAAAGACTCACAAAAAAATTTATTAAATAATATAAATCTATCAATTAACGGTGGTGAAATAGTTGGAATTGCTGGAGTTGAAGGCAATGGTCAATCAGAATTAATTGATATTATTTTTCATCCTCAAAAATTCTTTGGAAAAAAAATATCTCCACATCACCCTGCTTCAGGTAAAATAACTTTATTAAATAAAGATATTACACATAAAAAAAGTTCTGAAATGCAAGATCTTATTGTGGGTTTTATACCTGAAGATCGTCATAAGAATGGCCTACTTTTGAACATGACAGCTGAAGAAAATTATATTTTAGGAAGACATTGGGAAAAGAAATTTCGCTTTGGAATATTTCAAAAAATATCAGAAATTCAGAAGACGGTAAAAAGTGAAATGGAAAAATACGATGTACGCCCAAAAAATCCTAAGTTAAATGTTTCAGGATTTTCAGGCGGCAACCAACAAAAAATAATTATCGCCAGAGAATTTGGAAAAGAGCCGCAATTTATAGTAGCTGCAAATCCTACTAGAGGTGTTGACATTGGTGCAATAGAGTATATTCATAACCAATTAGTTGCTGAAAGAGATAAAGGTGTAGGTGTACTTCTTATTTCATCAGAATTAGATGAAATTTTGACTTTAGCCGACAGAGTCCTCGTTATGTATGGCGGAAGTATTGCTGCTGAATTCAAAAGAAATGAAACTGACGAACATATGATTGGACTTGCAATGTGTGGTGGATTATTAAATGGAGATATTAAGAGATGAATATTTTACGCCCCATTATTGCAACAATTATTGCTCTTATTATTGGGCTACTTGTAACTAGTATTGCTGGTGAAAATCCCTTAAATGTTTTTTATATTTTTGCTAAATCAGGTTTTGGTACAGCTTACGATTTTGGTATGACTTTAACTTATAGTATGCCACTTATTCTAACTGGTCTTTCTGTCGCAATGGCTTTTAAAGCTAAAATGTTTAATATTGGGGCTGAAGGTCAATTAACAATGGGTGCTTTAGCTGCAGCAACTGTAGGCGCTTTGTTTCCAAATATCCCACCTTTTTTTGCAATCATTTTTGCTGCTCTTGCTGCTGCTGTATTAGGTGGTTTTTGGGGTGGAATTGCTGGTTATTTAAAAGCAAAACGTGGAGCTCACGAAGTTATCACGACAATTATGTTAAATTTCATAGCTGCTGGAATTGCAAGTTATATAACTGTTTACATTTTAAAAGATGTAAATTCACAAAATCCTCAGACAATACCAATTTCTAAAAATTATGTATTAGAATCCTATTCATTTTTCGATGGTGCACCAGTATCATCAGCAATATTTCTTTCTATTTTTGTAGCAATTCTTCTCTGGTTATTTTTATATCGAACTCCTTATGGTTATGAAATAAGGAGTGTTGGTGAAAATGAGGCTGCTTCTTCAACAGCAGGAATAAGTATTTCTAAAACTCAAATGAAAACAATGTTTATTGCAGGTGCTTTAGCAGGACTTGTTGGAGTGGGAGAAATATTAGGCCGTTCAGAATGCTTTAAACTTGATTTTTCTCCAGGATATGGTTTCACAGGTATTGCAGTGGCCTTTCTAGCAAAAGGGAACCCTCTGGCAATTATATTTTCTGGATTATTATTTGGAGCTCTTCAAAAAGGTGCTAGTGATTTAGAAATCTTCACCCACAACGTTACATCTGACCTTGCATTAGTGCTGCAAGCATTAATCATTTTAGCTGTATCAGCTGATGGGCTCTGGGAAAAAATTAAATTTTCAAAAAAGGCAAATTGATATGGAATGGATTAACCTCTTATCTTCAATTAGTGGCGCGACCATTCGAATGTCTGCTCCTTTAATATTTGCAGCTTTAGGTGGATTATTTAGTGAGCGTAGTGGAATAATAAATATAGCTCTAGAAGGAAAAATGTTAGCTGGAGCTTTTACTGCTGCAGCAGTTACAGCTTTAACACATTCGCCTTTTTTAGGATTTTTATGTGGGGGATTAGCAGGGCTTGTCATGTCAGCAATTTATGGTCTTTTTGTAATTAATTTCAAATCAAATCAAATTGTTACAGGAACTGCAATTACAATTTTAGCTGCCGGAACAGTGCCCTTTGCTTCTCAAATTCTCTTTCAAAATACCGGTTCAACCCCAGAAATATCTATGCATAACAGATTTATTTACGAACCAATTATAGCTGTTTGGATTATAGTTGCCTTAGTTTGGCTTTGGTTCAAGTTTTCGCCATACGGTTTATGGCATAAATTTGCTGGAGAACATCCAGATGCTCTTCAAACATCAGGTATTGATGTTATTCGTACTAGATGGAGCGGGGTTTTATTATCTGGATTTTTAGCAGGACTAGGGGGCGCAACCTTATCAATTTGCCTTTCCAGTAGTTACACTAGAAATATGACCGCAGGGAGAGGTTATATGGCTTTAGCAGCATTAATTGTTGGCGGCTGGAGACCAATAGCAGCAACATTAGCTTGCCTAGCATTTGGTTTTTTTGATGCATTGGGAATCATGTTGCAAGGCGTGAAAATACCTAAGCCTGATTTCGATGTTGAATTTTTAAATCCAATTTGGAACTTTATTATCTCACCGCAATTTGTTCAAATAATTCCTTATTTATTAACTGTTATAATTGTTGCTGGATTTGTTGGCAAAAGTAAACCTCCTAAAGCTTTAGGACAACCTTATTTAAGAAATCGATAATTCGAAAATTAGTTTATCCTTGAAAAATTAAAAGTTATAATAATTTTTTAACTTATTTTCTTAGGATTTATTATGCGGATTGTTAAAGTATACACCAAAACAGGTGATAAAGGCACAACTGGATTAGCAGATGGGAGCAGAGTTCCAAAAGATGATCTTAGAATTGAATGTTACGGAACGATTGATGAATTAAATAGCATATTAGGAATATGTCGACAAAATCTAGAAGAAATGCCTAAAAAAGAAAAAACCATTTTAGACTCTTGGATTTATTCAATTCAAAATGATCTTTTTAATTTAGGAGCAGATTTGGCAACGCCGTTATCTTCTAGATGGAAAAATATGATAGTTTTAAATGAAGTGGATACAAGTCAATTAGAAAAAATGATTGATTATTGCCAAAATATTTTAGAACCACTCCAAGAATTCGTCTTACCTGGGGGAACCAATTTAAATTCTTATTTTCATTTGGCGAGAACGGTTTGTAGAAGAGCAGAACGCTTAATTGTTTCTTTCTCGATGGAAAAAGAAATTAATCCGAATATTCTTCCTTATATAAATAGATTGTCAGATTTGTTTTTTGTTTTATCTCGCTGGGTTCAAAAGTTAGCAAAAAGTAACGAAGTTACATGGGATAAAAATTCAGGAGTCAGAACAATTGAATTTTAATTAAAATCTAAAGTAATTCTAGAATTAACTTTTCATGTTCATATTCTTCATCAAGTTTTTTATTTACAATAAAATGCTTTATAAAATCTATTTCATTACAAAAATTAAAATTTAAACATTGTTGGTGCTCATATAAAAAAGAATGCATCTTGTTAACATTTATAGTATTTTCCAAGAAAAAAAATCCTGAATTATTCATATTATAACTTAATGGTAAGTTACTTAGACTAAAAAAAATGATATAAAAAATGTTTTTTATCATCTTTCATCCTTAATCAGAAAATTCAAATTAATTATCAGAAAAATAAAAAAACGTAATTGCATTTTAATAAAATATGTTTTTTTAGTCAAATTAAATATAAATTTTTAATTACATTAATTGGTTATCTTGTAGATTTTATTTTAGTTCCAAATGACGGAATATCTTATTGCACCAAAACTAAGCACACCTCGTTGTCCAGAGACTACAGGACCAACTCCTGCTGGAGTTCCTGTAAAAATTAAATCTCCAGCAACTAAAGGAAAAAATTTACTAATATATGATACACATTCTATAGGTGAGAGAAGCATATTTTTACCATATCCTTCTTGCTTCACTTTATCATCTAAAGAAAAAGTAAACTTTTCTTCTAAGTAATTAGGAAACTCTGAAATTCTTAACCACGGTCCTACTACAGCACTATCGGGAAAAACCTTACTAGTTGTCCAAGGATGACCATCCTTTTTTTGTTTTGCTTGCATATCTCGCAAAGTCATATCCAGTCCAACAGATACAGCCCCAATAGCTTTTTCTGCTTCTTTGAGGTCCATCTGATATCCACCTTTATCAAGCCGCAGAACAAGCTCTGCCTCAAAATGCAGGGAGCTAGATGATTGCGGAACGATCAAAGATAACTCTTCATGATCAACTGCAGCTCTTAAAATACTTTTCGGTTTTAGAAAAATGACGGGTTTTTCAGGTACCGCATCACCTAATTCTTTTGCATGTTCCAAGTAATTCTTGCCAACACAAACAATTTTATCCATAACTAAATCTCCAAGGGACAAGAAGCCCTTTTACAAAAAGCACATCAAATTTTTATGACCGTGTGCTATTTTGTAATGTAAAGAAAGCTTTTCACAATGTCCATATGCGCAAAAAAAGAGTTTTACCCTTTTTAAAAAAAGCATATAAATAGCTTGGTTTTGTGATGCCTGTTATAAAATTTGTTTTGGAGAATAAAAGTATGACATATAAAAGCAATAACAAGAATACCTATCGTCCAAAACCCCCTAAAGGACCTATTCGTCTAGCTTTCGGTATCATGAATGAAAAAAAAGATGATGCTAAACCAATATTAATAGAACAACCCAAATTTGAAAAACAAGATATTATAGGAACTTTAACATTAAAAAAAGTTAAAATTAATTTAGCACCACCTTTACAAGAAAAGCTTGTGGATAGAATTCACAAAAATTTAGCAAAGATAAATGAAGAAGGAAAATATATTAATTCAAACACCATTGTTGATTTAGATGAACAAGGACATCTACAAATTTCTTTTAATTATAATCAAAATACAATTGATAGAATAAAAGGTCTTGATAGAAATGAAAGACAATGGGATCCTGACAATAGAGTTTGGCGACTTTTTATCGGTACTTTTGATGATTTGTTTGATATTCTAGGTAAAGGATTTAAGTTAACAGATAATGCATATAATGCTATATTAGAATTCACTAAAACTAAGTATTATGCTAATATAGCACCCAGCAAATTAGGTAAGCTTATATTAAGAGAAAGTTGGTTTGAAGAATTTGATTTATCTGGTGAAGTAAATACGAGTCTTGGTAGCGAAGCTATGATTGGTTCAACAAGCTCAAAAAATATTTCACCTGAACAATTAGAAAATCTTCAAAAAATAAGACAACAAATTTCTTCGTTTCCTTTTAAAAGAAAACCTTATTCCCATCAAATTACAGGTATTGAATTTCTTATTCAAAACCCAGCATGCGCTTTATTAGATGAAATGGGTTGTGGAAAAAGCTTTCAAATAGCTTCCTCAGTAGCTATGATGCTGCAAAATAAATCTATAGACAGATGTTTAATAGTAGCTCCAAAATCTCTTGTGAAAACTTGGCAAGATGAAATAAAATTAGCAACCAGCATACCTTATACAGTAATTGAAGGTTCACCAGCTCAAAGAACAAAGTTAATCCAAAGCAGTAATCCTATATTTATTATACATTATGAAGGTATTAGACTTGAAAAAGATGCATTATCTGAATGGATACAAGCTGGCGAAGGAATGATAATTTTTGATGAAAGTCAAAGAATCAAAAACCTTTCCGCTCAAACAACTATTAGTGCAAAATTTATTAGAAATGGTGCAAAACGCTGTGTTATTGCCACAGGTACTCCTATTGCAAATAGACCAATAGATTTATTTGCGCAATATTATGTTATGGATAATGGTTTAACATTTGGTTCAAGTTTTCCTGCTTTTAAAAATACTTTTTGCTATATTGATATCCTTGAAGTAAATCAAGGGAGAAGAAAAATCAAAATTGAAAAATTTGTTGGTGTTAGAAATGGAGAAGAATTAAGAAAAAGAATTCAAGCTACAAGTCTAAGAAGATTAAAAAATGAAGTTCTAGATTTACCACCAATTATTTACAAAGATTATAACATTGAATTAAAAGCGGAACAAAAGACGATTTATGCAAAAATGCGTGATTCAGTTAGAAATGAAATTGAAAATATGAGTCCTGAAGAATATGCAATGCAAGCAAATAATATTGTAGTAAGGTTACTAAGACTTTCACAAATTGCATCTAATCCCATGTTAATAGACCCTAATTATACAGGCTCAAATGCAAAAATTGATGAACTAAATGAAATGCTGTCTGATATATTTTCTGATGATACAAAAAAAATTATTCTATGGAGTCACTTTGTTGGAAACGTTGATTTCTTAACAGAAACTTATAAAGAAACTTGGGGAGCAGTAGCACATACTGGCGATATGTCTGTTCATGAACGAGGAAGAAGTGTCGAAGAGTTCCAAAATAATCCAGATTGCAGATTATTTATCGCCACTCCCCAATCTGCCAAAGAAGGTCTTACTTTGTTACCAAAAGATGGGAAAATGAAAGCAGATACCATGATCTATATGGATTTAAATTTTGATGGAGGAAGCTATGTTCAGTCACAAGCGCGTTTCCACAGAATTGGTCAAAACTCTGAAAAATGTTTAGTAATTCATTTAATCGGTCAAGAAACTGTTGATGAATACATTAAAAAATCTCTAATAGATAAAATACAAACTGCAACTCAAATATTAGATAACTCAACAAATGCTCAATTAAATCAAATTAAAAATGAAAAATTTACTTTAAATAAAGAAGAAGTTCTTAAAATACTATAAATATGTTAACAAAATTTTTCTTAATTTTACACCTGATAAATCTATTTTTTCTCTATATTGAGTTCCTCTAGATTTATCATATGAATGATAACAATTTATCCATTTTGTTCCGCAAGTACTTACATAATTCTTTAAAATATTATTAGATAAAAAATTAACAGAAAAATCGCCATTTAAAAAATTAATAGGTTCAAATTTAAATTTTGAACCATTTGCCCGCCAATTAATTTGTAGAGGTCCAATATCAATGTTCGAATTTTTTGAAATACCATTCATTAAATACTTTTTTGCTTGATCGCCAGTTAAAGTTTTTTTCCCAGCAATATTTACAATTCGAATTTTAAATGCTGATTCAACATGTGCAATTTGCCATAAAATATCAGGATTTTGAGTTTTACAGGCAGCTTTAGCAAAATTTAACATTAGCAGCCTTTCATCTGCTGGAAGATTATTTGACGTTACTTTACCCGCCGCTGCTAGAAAAAGAACGTGGCAAGGTATTTCTCTTTTTTTTGCTACATAATGAAATGCTTGTCCTTCTGGAACAGAAGAAAAATATTCAGGAACAAATACCACGTGAAGCCTCAAAAACTAAGTTAACTAAATAGAGCTAAAAAAACACCGAACACATATAGCAAAATTTTTTATAAAAGTGGAGAAAATATTGCTTAAAATCAGCGCTAAAGTAAAATTTTTTTTCTTTTTCTTTGTAATAGTTCATTCAAGTTTTGGCTATCCAAGTAATAGTAACTCTCCTGTAATCATTCCAGCAATACCTAACTATCTATCCAGTCGTTCATTAGGAATGGGGGGGGCTAATGTAGGTGTTGCTGATGATGAAAATTCAATTTTTGATAATCCTGCTGGTTTAGGTACCATAAACTCTATGCAGAAAGGTGTTGTAAAAATAACTTCATTGCCAAATATTTCATATTCCACCAACTCATATACTTATGGTTTAACAAATCAAAATTACAATTACTACCAATATCCTTATAGTTTAATTGATAATTCAGTGAAAGATGGAACTAAAAATAACATCATTTTTACTAGAGCCAGTATTTTTCCAACTATTGTTATCGGCTATTTTCAATTTGGAATTTTAGCTGATTCCTATGAAAGCGGATATACTTCTTTTTTGTCTTCACCTCAAACTAGTGCATTTTCTAATGGGATGACTTATGACAGAACGTTTTCTGAATTTAGAAGGGATCAAGAAGGTCTCGTTACTGGCTTTAGTCTTCCTTTGGCTAAATCTTTTCTGTTTGGTGTGTCTTCCAGGGTTATGCAAAGAGAAACCAGAACAAACATCATTGAAGCCAATCAAAATGGATTAATTCCCCAAGCAAAAACACAAGCTGATAGAAATATCAACAGCACAAATGGGGCAGCTTTTGATCTAGGAATTATTATGCCTTTTAAATCCCAATTATCCCCTAAAATTGGGTTATCTGTTCTAGATGTGGGGGATACAACCTATCAAGCTAGTAATTCATCTTCTCATGATGAAATTGAAAAAATGAATATTAAGGCTGGTTTTAGTCTTAATCCTAGTTTTAGCAAATTTGTCGGTGCCATATTTTCGGTTGAAGAAGAAAGAATTAATGATCAAAGAGTAAATGACCGAGATAAAATACATGGCGGGTTTGAATTGAGTTTTGGAGCTCAATCAAGTGTAAACGCTCCATTTTCGGTTCGCTTGGGTTATGGAAATCAAAACTTTACTGCTGGATTTTCGATTTTCATCATTTTTGCCAGATTGGAGTTTGCTACTTATGCTGAAAATGTTTCTGTTAATGGTGATACTGTAAACGACAGAAGGTACATTGGTAGGCTTACTGTAGATTTAATTAAGTAAGTTATGTTTATGTCTCGGGAGGTTACACGTGGATGTTCAATTAAAAGACGGCATATACTATGTGTCTGGCGACATCACCGAAGCATGTAATCTTGGAGATTTTGGACTTCCTACTGGTGTAGTTAAATTTGATTTAGGTAATATTCGTACTATAAACAGCTGTGGAGTCCGTGAATGGATAGTTTGGATTAATAAATTAAAAATTTCACCTGTTTATTTTAATTGTCCTCAAGCAGTTGTAATGCAATTTAATATGGTTAAAGAATTTCTTTCAAATAATGCTAAAATAGAAAGTTTTCAAATACCTGCTTACTGTGAAAATTGCGGTGAACAAAAGGTATTTTTAATGCAAAATGGTAAAGATTTTAATCTAGGAAAAAAATTAGAATATGAGTTACCAAAATGCGATAAAGAAGGTTGCAGCATAGAATCTGATGTAGATTTTGAATCGTATTTTTACTTTATTGAAAATTCAAAATAAACAAGGGCTTATATGATAGACAGTGATAACATAAATCTAGATGCAATAGTTGATGTTGAAAGCGAGCTCTATCGAAGCGAGTTGGTAGCACTTTTTAGAAGTTGTGCAATCACTCCTATTATTGCAACCAAAAATGATACGGTTGTCGAAATTAAAAAATTAGCCGAAAGCGGCTGTAAACAAACTATGTACATAACTGATCATATAGACGAAAAAAAACTCAAAGAACAAGAACTGATTCCATCGATAAGAATTGAAAATTTACTTTTAGTTGATGAGGAAACTAAAGATAAAGTAATTGATAGTGATGGGTTAATGTTATTTGGACATGTTTTATCTTGCAATCAAGAGCATGTTCCACATCTGCAACTTATGAGTACTATTAGAAAAATAAGAGAAAAAAAATATTTTGGAGTGGATAAATGTGTATCTTATGGAGCCTACGTCCATAGATATGTTTTATCTCACTCAGATCAAAGACAATGGTTTAGAGATGCTCTCTTTGAATTTATCAAAGGCCTTTCTCAGGTGTTAGGCAGACCTACGGACGCCTACGCTCAGTTTGGTGTAGAGGTTCAAGAAGAGTTGCTTATGAATGCAATTTGGGATGCAAACCCTAAATTACAAGACGTAGATAGAAGAGTTCCAATAGCACTTCTTCCGCAAGAAACTGTCCAAATTGAATGGAGCTTCGATGGGACTTATCTTGCCATTGGAGTAAGAGATTCTTTTGGGACATTTAGCAAACAAACCGTTTATAAATATCTAAAATTCTTATTTGCAAGCGATAGAAAAGCAATGATTCGTTTACAACAAGAAGCTGCTGGTGCCGGTCTTGGGTTATTTATGGTATTAGAGCGATTAAGTTCTTTAATTATAACCGTTTCACCTAATAAAACCACAGAAGTGATTGCTATTCTAAATTTAACAACTAGCCCTAAAGCATTCACCAAAAAACAAAGATCTTTCCAATTTTTCAGCATTTAAAATTTTTTTTAAGATTTCTTATCAAACCAGTTGAACTCTTGAAAAAACTCAGCTACAGAAGAGTTTCAAGCGGATGTGGTGAAATTGGTAGACACGCTGGTCTTAGAAGCCAGTGCCCTAGGCGTGAGAGTTCGAGTCTCTCCGTCCGCACCATTTTAATAATTCATTAGATATGTACATTATGAACATTCAGCAAAAAATTGAATTGAAATTAAAAGAAAATATTCAAAGTATATCTATTAATGTAATAAATGAAAGCTATAAGCATAGTGTTCCAAAAGGTTCAGAAACTCATTTTAAAATTGAAATTGTATCTAACGAGTTTGAAAATAAATCTCTATTAAATCGTCACAGAATGATAAATGAGTTATTAAAAGAAGAGTTTACCTTAATTAAAGCTTGTTCTTTACACACTTTAACAGAAGCTGAATGGAAGAAAAAGAATAATAGGACAAATAATTCTCCAAATTGTGTTGGTCATTAAAAATCTAATATCTTTTCTTCAAATTTTATTCAAACCGCATTGGCGCGATTTCAAAATGTTCAATATGGTAATCTACAAAAGACTTCACTACAATTTTCTTGCTATATTTTACTTTTAATTCATCTAAAAATATTTTGTCTTCTTCTAGTAATCTATCAGCAACTTGAGCATGAGCTTTAACAACAAACCCTTCATTATTTGAGCGTGAAAACTCTCTTAATAATTCTCTTATAACTTCACAGGAAATAGTTGCAGGACTTTTAACATGACCATTTCCATCACAATATGGACAATCAACAGTCATTTTTTGTAACAAGCTTTCCTCAGTACGTTTTCTTGTCATCTGTACTAAACCCATTTCAGAGATTCTTAGTACTGTAGTTTTAGCTTTATCTTTTTTTAATTCTTCAATTAATGCCAAAAAAACCTTATCTCTATCATCACTTCTATCCATATCAATAAAATCAAGTATTATAATTCCACCAATATTTCTTAATCGCAATTGTTGAACTATTTCTTTTACTGCTTCAAGATTTGTTTTAACTATTGTGTCACCTAAAGATTTATTCCCTACATATCTTCCCGTATTTACATCAATAGCAGTTAAAGCTTCTGTTTGCTCGATGATTAAATACCCACCTGATTTTAACCAGACTTTTGAGCCAAGGGCTCTAGATACTTCTTGTTCTATACCAAAAGCGTCAAATATTTGGGTATCGCCTTGGTATAACTGAACTTGAGCTCCTAATTTTACACTAAATCTATTTAAAAATCTGACCAGATCTTCATATCTTTTTTTATCATCAATAACAATTCTATCTAAATCACGGGAAATTAAATCTCTAGTTGCACGAAAAACTAAATCAAGATCTTCATGAACTAAACAAGGCGATTTAGATTTTAAACTTTTAGTCTTTAAAGAATCCCAAAGCTTAACAAGAAAATCTATATCAGCAATTATTTTTTCATCTGGTACATTTTCACTTGCAGTTCTTACTATAATTCCTGCGCCTTCGGGTTTTATTTTTTGAACAATTGTCCGCAATCTTGTTCGCTCATCTTCACTTTGGATTCTCCTACTTACACCAATATGGTTAATACTAGGCATGAGTACAACATATCTACCAGGTAAACTTAGATAAGTTGTAACACGAGCGCCTTTTGTACTTATGGCATCTTTAGCAACTTGCACTAATATTTCCTGACCTTCTTTAACAAGATCAGAAATTTTATAATTTTTTGCTATAGTTTTTTGAAAGCTAGCTTCTGAGTTTTCGTCTTCTTCACTCTGTGAATGAAGACCTTTTCCCTCTTCATCAAAACCTTCTGGTAGCTCATAGGAGCCTTCAGGCTTAATATCTCCGCCATATAAAAACGCAGCCCTTTCAAGGCCAATATCAACAAAACAGCTTTGCATACCAGGTAAAACTCTTATGATTTTACCCTTATAAATTCCTCCTACAATTCCCCTATCTCGACTTCTTTCTATGTAATATTCCGATACTTGACCTCCTTCTATCAGCGCAACGCGCGTTTCGTAAGAGGTGCTATTTATAACTAGTTGCTTAGCGACCATAACTCATATTCTTTTTTCAAAAAGGTTCAAAATCCAAACACAAGTGGAATTACCTAGCGATTTCTCTTTTCACCTCCTTGTAGCAGAAGGGCATTCAAGATAATTTCACTTGTATCAGGAATACTCTTAAATAACTCTATCGTCTTTGTTCTGGTCAGGTTAAGACGAATACTTGGATGCGAGGTTGAGTCACTCCCCCTCTCCTTCAAACTAACCCACTGAACAAGAAATTGAAACATCTCATTTGGGTTTTGGAAAGAAATAGCTGCTTCAGAATTAACCAAATCAGCAGCTTCTCTAGCTCGATGAAAAGAATTTCCTAGTAATACTGGTGTGGCGTGCGCTGCTGCTTCTAGGACATTATGTATTTGCCCATCAAATCCCCCTCCAATGATAGCAGCATCAGCTATTTCATAAATTTCAGCTAAATATCCAATTTTATCAAAAATAATCACTTCAAATTGGTTAAGATATTCTGCTAAAAAGTGTGCATTATATTTCAAATTATAAACATTATAGTTTTTATTAATTTGGTAATTTTTATCTATTTCAAGATTATATTTAATATCAATATTTGTTTTAGTCTCATCAATTAAATTATTCCTGAGTGTTTTAATAATATCAGAATATAAAACGACTCTACTATTTTTATTTTCAAATTCTTTTTTAATTTTCAAACAATTTTCTTCTTTAACATCATGTGGAACATAAATTATAAAATAATCTTTTGAGAAATTACAAAGTGAAATTGCTATCAAGTGTTCATCCTTATGTGGAGAACCAAAAACAACGCATTTTTTTTGCATAAACTTTTTTTGATCTAAGCAAAATGAAATAAAACATGAAAAATCTTTTTCTAATTTTTTTTCAGATAAAGTTTTAGCTCTCTCAAATGCTCTAGCCCATTTAGCATCACCAGCTAAAAAAATTTTACTTTTAGTATTTTGTTTAGAAAAATAGTTAAAATCTTCTTTTGAAACTGCGAAAATATTATCCATATTTTTATAATATCTTTTATTCCATTCTGTGCTAATAAAACCCATAATTCCATTTTTTGTCTTTTTTTCAGAAGCAGATAATAAATTAATTTGAAGACTATTCTTTTTACAAACATCGTACAAAGATGGCCATATATCATAGCGAACAAAA
Organism: Pigmentibacter ruber; assembly: GCF_009792895.1. NCBI lineage: Bacteria > Pseudomonadati > Bdellovibrionota > Oligoflexia > Silvanigrellales > Silvanigrellaceae > Pigmentibacter > Pigmentibacter ruber. The sequence continues at coordinate 220,368 of NZ_WSSC01000003.1, read as the reverse complement.
AATATTTTTTTTATTTGCAATTTATTTATTACGTATTGATAATTTTTTCGAACATCAATTGGCAGGCCAATTGCTAATAAAATCTCTGGAAAATTCTTCAAAAATGGTTCTGCACTCGGTGAATAATACGTTACAAAAAACTTCACCTTTAAATCTGTTGACAACCTTCTTGCTACAGGAATAGCTTGTTCCATTTCGCCAGCACTTGCAACATGAAACCAATAAATATCTTGATTATGGTTAAATTTTAATTCCGATATTTTTTTTTGGAAAACTTTTGAATCCCTTAAATAAACAAATCTTTTAAATTTTTTATCTTTAATAAATAAACATAAAAAATTAAGAAAATGAAAGATTATTTTTTGACATAATTCATAAATAAAAAACACTGCAACTCCATTTAGTTATTTAAATTTTTTTATCTTTGTTCTATAGGAATATAAGGAATATTAATTTCACCATTATAATTAGAAAGCGGACTATAAACTCTATTATTTTGCCTTAATTCTAATATATGTGAGCACCAACCAACCATTCTAGCAGCTGCAAATATTGCAGAATACAATACAGGATGTATACCTAGTTTTTTATAAACAGAACCACTCCAAAAATCTACATTAACATATATTGGTAACATTTTTTCTTTAAAATATTTTCTAGCTTCTTCTTCAATTTGATTTAAAATTTTCAAGTCACTAGTTTTTTCTTCTTTAGCTGTTAATTGGGTTAAGAGATCTTTAAATATGATAGCTCTAGGATCAACTGTTTTATACACTCTATGTCCCATACCCATAATTTTTCCGCCAGATTGAAGCAGATTTTGAACAAAAACTGAAACATTTCCACTTTGTTTAGCTTTTTCTAGCATTTCTAATGTTAAAACACTAGCACCACCATGCAGAGATCCACTTAAAGCCCCTACAGCAGCACTAGTTGCTGAATAGAAATTTGCCAAAGTAGAGGCGACCGTTCTTGCTGTAAAAGTTGAAGGGTTAAAACCATGATCCATTTGAATTATTAATGCTATTTCCATGCATCTTGTCTGATTTTTAGTAGGAATTTTACCAAATAACATATAAATAAAATTTTCAATAAAAGGTAAATCTGAACGAGGTTCTAATAAAGGAACACCTAAATAATGTCTATAAGCTGCAGATAGAATAACAGGAGTCTGAGATATAATTCTCATTACTTTTTCAATATAATTCTCTTCTTCAAAATATTCATCTTCTCTATCAATACAAGCAAGGGAAGCTAAACAGGTTTGAAGAACAAGCAAAGGATTAGAATATTGAGGAAATTCTTCTATAATTCTTATAACTTTTTCTTGTGAATGGGACATGTTACTTAGACCCCATTGAAAACTATCTAATCTACTTTTTGTTGGTAATTTTCCAGTTAATAAAAGCCAAGCTGTTTCTTCAAATGTAGCATGCGCCGCTAGTTCAGCAATATTAATGCCCCGATAAAATAATCTTCCATTGATACCATCAACCCAACTAACACTAGTTGAATCTACCACCATATCTCGCATATTATATTTTAAATCGTCGTTTTGCTTTGTAGGCTCTTGATGACTCATAGCAAACTACCTCAGTTTTTTTGACCATTTCACTCAATTTTGCTACCAACTTTAACATTGCTCGAAGTTAGTTTTGAGCTGTACTCGTTGTGACATAACAGCACTTTAAGAGGATTAAAACAAAATGGATATTTTGCAACTTGAAAAACCCCTCCAAGAACTTTACAATAGAATATCTGAACTTCGAATTGCAGCTCAACAATCCTCAATTTTACTTAATAAAACAGATGATACCAAAGAACTAAATGAAGAAATTTGTATTCTTGAGAATAAATTTGAACTTCTTGCTAAAGAAATTTATTCTAATTTGACTCCATACCAAATCACTCAACTCTCTAGACATCCAAATAGACCATATACTTTGGATATAGTGAATCAATTATGTACAGATTTTATTGAACTCCATGGAGACAGAAACTTTGCAGATGATCAGGCTATTGTTGCCGGAATCGGATTATTTAGAAATAAAAGAGTAGTTATTATTGGTCATCAAAAAGGGCGTGGTACCAAAGAAAATATGAAAAGAAACTTTGGAATGCCAAAACCAGAAGGCTATAGAAAGGCTTTGCGGATTATGAATCTTGCCGAGAGATTCAATTTACCCATAATCACTTTTATAGACACTCCAGGTGCTTATCCTGGTATGGATGCTGAAGAAAGAGGTCAAAGTGAAGCTATCGCTAAGAATATTATGGTTATGAGCAGGTTATCAGTGCCCATTATCTCTGTTGTACTCGGAGAAGGCGGGAGTGGAGGAGCTCTCGCAATTGGTGTAGCTAATAAAGTTTTCATGATGGAATATTCAACTTATAGCGTCATTTCTCCCGAAGGTTGTGCCTCAATTTTATGGAAAGATGGCAGTCAGGCTGATAGAGCAGCAAATTTATTAGGATTAACAGCTGATGTAGCATTAAAAAATAAAATTATTGATGGTATTATTAAAGAACCTCTTGGTGGATCTCATTGGAAAGCTAAAGAAACTATAGAAACTATTGCTGATACTCTTGAAAAAAATTTAAATCTTTTACAAAAAATGTCAAAAGAAGATTTAAAAGCAGATAGAGTCAGAAAATACATGCAGATAGGTTCATTTGAAAATGCTGCACCAATTTCAAAAATAGGAACAGAAAAGCCAATAACGAAATTATGGGATGAACCTTGGGAAGAGGTTGAATCCTCACTAGGGCTTTAAACGAGGATATCATGTTAGATTTGGAAAATAATTTTAGCGAAAATAAACTAAAAGTAATAACGATAGATGGCCCCGCAGGTTCTGGAAAAAGTTCTGTAGCAAAAATTGTAGCACACAAGTTGGGCTGGATTTATGTTACGACTGGAGCAATTTATAGAACACTAGCATTACTATTTCATGAATCTAACATGAAAATTACTGATGTGGAGCATATTGAACGTTTTATTTCTTTTATTTCTGAAAGATATAGACAAGAATCCTCCACGGGAAGAGTATTTATTGGAGAAAGAGAAATTTCGCATGAAATAAAGTCTCCTTTTGTTTCTGAACTTTCAAGCATTCTCGCACAAGAAGACTTTATAAGAAAAAGACTTCTTCCAATCCAACGAAAAGTAGTCTTAAATAATAGTGGTGCTGTTGTAGATGGAAGAGACATGGGAACTGTTGTATTTCCCGATGCTCCTCTAAAAATATTTTTAACCGCTTCTGCAGAAGAAAGAGCAGAACGGAGAAAAAAAGAACTTTCTCAAAATGGTCAAAATGCTGACATTAAAGAAATTTTAAGAGAAATTCATGAAAGAGATGAGAGAGATTTAAATAGAACACTTTCTCCATTAAAACCAGCAGTAGATGCTTTTTCTCTCGATTCAACATGTTTTTCACAAGAAGATATTGCTAATAAAATATTGCAATTAGCTGTTCAAAAAGATTTAATCATTTCTCGTGAATTTTAATTAATTTCGGAAGGCAATTTAATGGATAACGCATTAACTTCAACTAAAATAGATTGGCTATCAATCATTATGAATGGTGGTCCAGTAGGACTTGCCGTAATGCTTTTATTAGCCATTATGAGTGTTTGGGCATGGGCAGTTATAATAGGTAAAATGAAATCTTTGAGTAGCATGCACAGTTTATCTGAAAGATTTTTAACAAGTTTTTGGGAAGCCAAAAGCTTATCAGAATTAAATCTTAAAGTTAAAGATATGGATTATAGTCCTGCAAGAGAAGTATTTCGTTCTGGTTTTAATGAAATGATTCGAGTTTTACAGACGCGTGAAAAGAGAAATGCCAGCGGACCAATCTCATTCGATACAGTTAAAAGAACGCTATCAAGACAAAAAATGCTTGAAGAAGCTAACTTGTCTACTAATTTAAGTATTCTTGCAGTTTGTTCTTCGGCGGGACCATTTATTGGATTATTTGGAACTGTTGTTGGTATTATTAGAGCTTTTCATGATATAGGAGCCAGTGGAGCTTCTAGTTTGGCGTCGGTTGCGCCTGGAATTTCTGAAGCTTTAATAGCTACTGCGCTTGGGTTATTTGTAGCAATACCAGCTGTTATTTTTTATAATATACTTTTAAATAGAATAAGAAAACACTTAGTTCTATTAGATGGATTTTCTTCTGACTTCATTAATATTTTAGAAAGACATTATACAATTAAATCTGATAATGAAAGTACTTAATAAGGACTAAATGATATGTCTTTTCAAATTGATAATGATACTAGTTCATCTGAAAATAGAAGGAAAAGTCATTTTATTTCAGAAATTAACATGACTCCTTTCGTTGATGTTTGTTTAGTTTTATTAATTATTTTTATGGTAACAGCTCCATTTGCTATATCTGGTGTTAATGTACAATTGCCAAAAACATCACAATCAAAGCCATTATCCATGTCTAGCGAAAGCTTAATTTTGTCCATAAATAAAAATGGCGATTACTACATAGGTAAAGAGTTTATAAAAGATGTAAATCTTGTTACAGTATTAAAGAATTCTACAAAAGATAAAGAACATCCTTCTATTTTTATTCGTGCTGATAACGGTGTTCCTTATGGAAAAGTTATGGCAGCAATGACCGCAGCTCAAAAAGCTGGCATTGAAAGAATTGGAATGGTTGGCGAAAATAAACGTGATAAAAAATGAATGATTATAAAAATTTACATTTAGATTTAAAATCTTATCGTTTTCCTGAAGTCGATGAAAAAAACATGATCAAATTTAACAAATCGACTTATTCAGCAAAGGCTAATATATATTTTTCAAATCCTGATAAAGCACCTTTTATTGATCATTCCTTTTCTGGTCCAAGATACATAAAAATAAATGAATTACCTTTGAATAAAAGAATAAAACAACCTTTAATTGATATTAAATCAAATTCATTTAAAATACCTTTTTTATCTCAGCTTGAAATTAGTGGATATTATAAAACAGGACAATTTTATTTTTTAATTGCCCTTGTAGTTCATATTCTTTTTGTTGCATCATTCTTTATAACAGCGTATGTTTCAAAAATAACAGAAGAAAAACCTGAAATAGTTGAAGTAACATTTGGCTTAAATGAAAATGCAGCCCAAACTGTGCAAAATACTAATGACAAAAATGAAGGTGAAACTGAAGCAACAAAAACAATCAGGGAATTGCAACAATTAACAAAAAACATCGCTCCTGATACTTCCCCAAATGCTGAAGAAAAAAATGAGGCCATAGATAATCCAAATAGTGATTTAGTTTATAGAGAAAATGAGCGAAAAAAAGTTGCTGAAAAAAAAGATCCTAAAGAAAAAATGGATAAAGACAAACCTCTAGGCCCCCTACCCGACCAAGATAAACAAAAGGTAAAACTAGATGATTTTTTAAAAAGAAAAGAGCTTGATACTCGTAAAGAAAGTACAAAAAAAGCTGATGGTATTCGCGAAAAAAATTTAGCAAAACCTGAAGGTTCTAAAATTGAAAAAAATAGTATTCCTAAATCCCCTTTTGCATCACCAAGTGACATACCTGATAGTCCATTTGCAGAAGCTCCATCAGGGGTTCTAGAAGGTAAGGTAAGTAGTATTAGCTACAATAGTTATAAAGCTTACATTGGAAGACAATTAAAGCAAAACTGGAGCGTTTCTGAAGGTAGCAATTTCAATCCTGCTTTAAAAGCCAGAATTGAGTTTACAGTCAATCCATATGGCCATCTTATTGGAAAACCAAAAGTCGTAAAATCAAGTGGAAATAAAGAATTTGATCAATTGGCATTAAGTGCTGTTGAAAGTACTTTTCCGTTATCTCAGCCACCTCCCAAAGATATAAATCCACCTAAAAGCTTTGAAGCAATGTATACTCCTAAAGACGTTCGCTAGAAGGATTTACTATGACCAAAAAAATTTCTCATAAATTTTTCTATTTTATTTGTGCTTTAAGTACAATTCAAATGCCCTTAATTGCTTATTCCCAAACAGATTCTTCTTTTAATATAAAAGGAAAATCAAGTTCTTTTGAATCAATTCAAAAAGAATCTAGTAATAAAAATTCTCCTAAAAATACTAAAAGAAATTTAGAAGGAGAAGATCTTGTTTCTGAAGGTAAATTAGACAATACAATTGATGTAGGTGCGCCTAGCGTTAAAAAAATAAGAATAGCAATTCCTTATTTTCAAAGTACAGACAAGGCTGTTCCTATTTCCAAAAATGATTTAAACAATTTCACTAAACGCATGAATTCTATTCTTGGATTCACTAATTGGTTTGAATTTATTCCTTTAGAATCCTTTCCAAAAACTGCAAATATTGCTTTACAACCTTTTCAAGCAGCTCAGTGGAAATTATTAAAAGCTGAATATGTCATTATTGGTAAATTTACACCAGCATCAAGTTTAAATAAATTTAATATTGAATTTAGACTATTTGATGTTAAATCTCAAAATCAATTAGTTGGTAAATTATATACTAATTTAAATATGAAAACAGCTGATATCGCATTAAAAAGATTTGGTGATGTCCTTGTAGGAGCATTAACAGGAACTCCAGGGCCATTTATGTCACAAATTGTTTTTGTTGGAAAAAAACAATCCTCTGGATATGGACAAATTTTTATTGCTGATTTTGATGGTGGTAATCTTAAACAAATTACAAATAACGGAGCTGTAAATATTAGCCCAACTTGGGCAAAAGATGGTACAAAAATAACATATACTTCTTATAAATCTGGAAAACCAGAAATATATAATTATGACTTAATATCAAAACAAGAAAGTAAACTTGTAAGTAACATTCAAAATAGTTCCGGAGCATCGTGGTCTCCAGATGGAAACACCATTGCTTTTTCTGCAAGTACACCTGCAGGAGCCACACATATTTTCACTATGAATAAATTTGGAGGTAACAAAAAATTACTTTTAGATACAAGTCAAATTGAAGTGGAACCTGCATTTTCTCCTAATGGAAAACTATTGGCTTATACAAGTACAAAATTTGGGAAACCAATGATTTTTATAAAAGATCTTGTATCGAATGAAACAAAACGTATCACCTATGCAGGTTGGTACAATGCTTCGGCCAGCTGGACTCCTGATAGTAAGTCAATTGCATTTGCAAGTTATGATAGAGATATTGATCGTTGGGATTTATTTAAAATTGATGCTGATGGCAACAAAATAGAACGCTTAACTTTAAATCAAGGTGACAATGAAAAACCATCTTGGTCTCCAGATGGCAGATTTATTATTTTTCAATCTGATAGAACATTAAAAGGGGCAAGAAATGGTCCAAAAAAGTTGTATGTTATGAATAAAGATGGAGCATTTCAAAAAGCATTAGACATCCCATTAATTGAAGCAAAACAACCTTCTTGGGGACCATCCTTAACAGAATTTGAAGAAGAATAATTTCTTTATTATTTTCTTTTTTTTCATATTGAGAAAATGCCTTTATTTCGTTTCTTTTATTTGAGCAAATCTAAATTTTTTGTACAAGATGTTAATGCTTCATTAAATTCAATAGTAAGATCTTCAATCAATTTTGCTACTGATTTTACCTGTTTGATTTTCCACACACTTTGTCCACACCAGAGTGATAAATATTCATCTAAATTATTTTTATTTGCATATGCCCGTAATTCTTTTGTAAAAAAATTCTGTACAGGAAATTTAAATTTAGCGCCTTTTTTTATTTCTAATTCATTAATTAAAATATTTTTTTTACCTCTTGCTTTTTTCCCCGAAACTTTATCTGTTAAAACTGTTTCATGCGCGTGACAATTTAACAGGGCTTCTTTATATTTTAAAGAAATTCCACTTTCTTCTGTAAGTAAAAAGGCTGTTCCTATCTGAAAAGCTTTAGCTCCTAATATTTTTGCAGCCAACATGGACTTACCACTAACTATTCCACCAGAAGCAATAATTGGTAATTTTAAAAGCTCTGAACACTCTTCAAGTAATGATAATAATCCTATTTCATCATTCATATCATGATTTAAAAAGGAACCTCTGTGCCCACCAGCTTCTACTCCTTGCACAACGATAGCGTCTAGTTCTGCATTTTCAATAATTTTGGCTTCGATAATATTAGTTGCTGTTCCAATTAAATATATTGAATTATGATGAAGTAAATTTAGATACTTTTTATCTGGTAATCCAAAAGTAAAACTTACAAATTGAATATTATGCTTAATAATTATATCTATTTTTTTTTCTATTTCTTCATCTAGAATAACTTCTTGGTATAAACTATTTTTATAAATTCCTAATTCTTTTTCAATATTAATTATATTTAAAGGTTTTTTTAATTTAAGTAACTTTTCTCTTTCTATAATAAATAAATTTATTCCAAATGGTTTTTTTGTTAGTTTCTTCGTTTCTAATATTTGTTTTTCTAAATCATCAGCAGATAAATAACCAGCTGCTAAAAAACCAAGTGCACCATTATTTCCGACAGCTGAAACAAGTTTTGGACTAGATCCTCCTCCAGCCATTGGCGCTTGAATAATTGGAAATTTTATACCAAATTTATAATAAAATTCATCGCTAAAAATTTTTGGTTTATTTATTTTCCCCATAGGATTTATTTAAAGCCTCCATAGCAAAAGCTCTGTGACTAATTGTATTTTTATCTTCTAATGTTATACTTGCAAATGAAAGATTTTTATATGCATTTGAATAAAATTGAGAGTCATAACCATGACCAGCACCAGGAATGAGATTTTGCTCTCGATTTGAAACTTCCCCACAGCAATAACCAAAATAAATATCTACTAAATTTTCTTTAGGAAAAGTTGGGTGAAAAGAATTAAAACTTAAATTCAAATGTTTATAGTTTCCTACATTTAACAAATTCACAGAATCTAACAATTTTTTCTCAAACATTTCTAATTCAGCATTTACAAATTGCGAAGCTTGAATAAAGGAACTATTTTTAATGAAAGAAAATTTTTCTATATCATGTATTTTGATTTCAAATAAAAAACAAACAAAAAAAGCTTGCAATCTATGTTCTATTTCTCTTGATAAATTAAAATTTTTATTTATTTCATTAGCAAGTTTTTCTCTATTATTAGCATCACTGCGCGGTAAACCACCATAAGTAGCTGAATGCACCCCTGGCAGAAAACCTAATTTAGGTACACATAATCCAGAATCATCAACTATAACTGATTTAATATCACGAACAATATTATGATCTTTATTACAATAAATAAATTCTAATGCTTTATAAAGCTTAATAAATGCATTTGTACTAAATAAATCTGAATTTTCATTTGCTTCTGGCAACTTTTGTTCAGTAACTTTTGCTAACTCTGTTAATCCTATAATTGCATCTTTCGATGCAATCTTATTTTTAAATTCAGAAAGTTTTCCTGAATTTCCTGTATATATTAAAATAGTCATGATTATTATTTATCTTATTTACACAATATTTTTTTGACCAGATTTTTCCCAATCTTCTAAAAATTGTGATAAACCTTTTTCAGTTAAAGGATGTTTATATAATTGTAAAAGAACTTTATATGGAATAGTAGCAATATCTGCCCCTGCAATAATCGCGTCTGTTACGTGCCTTGGATTTCTAATACTAGCTGCTAATATTTTTGTTTCAACTTTATGAGCAGAATAAAGCTCTTTTATTTCTGATATCAAACGAATTCCTTCTTCACCAATATCATCTAATCTACCTATAAAAGGAGAAACATAAGTTGCGCCTGCTTTTGCAGCTAAAAGAGCTTGTCCAACGCTAAAGCATAACGTTACATTAGTTTTAATCCCTTTTCCTGTTAAGGCTTTACATGCTTTTAAGCCTTCCTGTGTTAAGGGTAATTTAATCACTATACTATTTGCAATTTTAGCAAGTTCTTCAGCCTCTTTTAGCATTCCCTTGGCATCAGCTGAAATGACTTCAGCTGAAACAGGGCCTGGAATAATATTAATTATTTCTAAAAGAATACTTTTAAAATCATGCCCAGATTTGGCAATTAATGTAGGGTTAGTTGTAACTCCATCACAAACCCCTAGTTCAGCAACCGCTTTAATCTCATTAATATCAGCAGAATCAATAAATATTTTCATAATATCTTCCAATTTAATTAATATGAAGTAAATACTGGATCACTTTGGCTAACACTAAATTTAGAAAGATCAGAAGTCAAAAAATTTGCACAAAAAACTTTTGGTGTATTTGTTGTAGGATTTAACTCAACACAAGATTGAGAACCAGAACCAGGTTTAAAAGAATAAACAGAAAGTTTTGTAGGATCGACAGACTGAAGTAGGTTCGGGAAAATGTTGTAATATCTACTTGCTGAAGTAAATGAGAATGGATTTGCGGTTAACCAAGAAGTTTCGCGTCCCATTGCTCCCACCATATTCGTCGATCTAGCCCAATATGGTCGACAAGTATTTCCTCCAAAATTTAGAACTCCCAAATTTAAAATACCTGAAGGCGTAGAATCAAAAAGATTATTCCCAGCAGCATTTTGTGCATTTGTTGTTCGTGAATAGATAAATGGAGAGAGAGGGCCTTTATTTTGTAAATTTGAACCTTGCTGATTAATCCATTTTGAAGTTGAAATAAATGATTGTGCTTTTGAATTATTTAAGTCAATTACTTGATAATTAACTATGGTTTTAAAATCGGATTCACCACCATTAGAACTTGTTTTAATTGCTTTTATATCTGTAATATTCGACAGTAAAATATCCAATCCACTTATACCTATAACTTCATTTCCTAAACCTCCTTTTCCACCATCAGCAGAAAGGTCATTTGCTCCATTTGAACCATTTTTTACAACCAATAATGTGTTATCACCTAAAATACTATTCTGGTTACTAACTGCAGTAGGAGTAGTAGTGTAACAGGCAGTAAATCCACTTCCATTATTCACTGTATTTGCCCAAAAGGAACTCCAAAAACCGGTTTGAAAGGCAAAAGAATTTAAGTCAGAATCACTCGCATTGTTTGGCGCTTGAATTATTTTTCCATTTGTATATGAGTTATAAGGCATAATATTTTGATTCCATGCTAAAGGAACAAAATAGGTTGAATTATTTACACCAACACCAGCTAATAGATCTTTCATATAAACTACAGCCATTGAAACCGTACGTAAGTCTGAAGTTGTAGTGCAGGGAGATCCATTACAGGTCGCTGTAGTATTACCCTTAGCTGAAAAATAAGTTAAAGGATCTGGCAGATAAGGAAATGTATTACTACCGCTACTATAACCGCCCATAGATCCAGTTGGAAAGGCTACAAATAAATCTAAATTACTTCCAACATAAGTAGGAGCAGAATACCCAAATGTATATTGTACGCCATTATTTCCATTATTAGTCAACAGGGAATCTGATTTTGGTGCTAAAGATAATCTATCATTTACTCCATAGGAAAGCATAATTAACAAATTAGCATTAGAATAATTTTGATCAATTTGTGCTAAAAATGTTCTAGCAGGAATATTTCCATTTGTACCATCATCATTGGTAAATGAATTTATTGTGCCATATATATAATGATTATTATCACTATTTCTTTGAAAGAAATTTAAATTTTTTACCGATTGTTTTCCACCAGCATTGTCTAAAGATAAATTTAAATTACTTATTGCAGTTGGATTATTCAGGTTACTATAATTATAAAATAGAATATTTGTTGTTTTGTAGGTACCATCAAATGATACTGCTACTAACTTTCCATCTTTCGATACAGCAATATCTGAAGCATGTGTAGGGATAGACAACGAATTCATTAAGGTATAAGCACCTGCAGAATTTACGGAATACAACTGTATACTTCCATCCCTATATGCATTATTAGCAACAGTGTTTAGCAACAAGAAATGCGTAGAGTCTAAAGCAACCAACTTTCCAGGAAAGGAAATATTGTCACCTATTTTTGGAGCAAGAGGTCTTTTACTACAAGCTAAAAAAGAAAATATGACTAAAACATTTATTATACAAAAAAAATTTCTAAAAGTTTTTTTATTTTTCATTTTACTCGACTTCTTCAGAAGAATCTAATTGCGTTACAGGAGTTTCATCAAATTCACTAGGAGTTGATACGGAAACTATTTTTTCTCCCTCTAAAATACGCATTAAACATACGCCTTGAGTAACTCTACCCATAATTCTTAAAGAAGAAACAGCTATTCTTAAAACTCTACCAGTATTTGTGGTTAACATAATGTCTGAATCTTCGGCAACAGGCATCATGCTAATCACTTTTCCGTTACGTTCACTTATTTTGATAGTCTTAACGCCTTTTGCGCCTCTGCTTGTCTTGCGATATTCATCTAGCTTACTCCGTTTCCCATAACCATTTTCTGTAACGACTAATAGGCATTTTTCAGGTTGAACAACTTCAGCAGCAACAACATAATCCTTTTCATCTTCGTCGAGAGTAATGCCTTTTACACCTTTTGCAGTTCTTCCCATTGAGCGCACATCATCTTCATCAAAGCGAACTGCTTGACCATTTGCGGTAGCAATTATGATTTCATTTGTTCCTGAAGTAATTTTAACTGAAACAAGAGTATCACCATCTTCTAACGTAACAGCCCTTAAACCACCTGCACGGATATTTGAAAAAGATGATAATTCAGTTTTCTTGATTGTTCCTTGTTTAGTCACCATCAAAATATGTCTATTTTCAACAAATTCTTTTACAGGTAACATTGCGGTAATTTGTTCATTGCTAGACATAGTCAATATTTGATTGATTGATTTCCCGCGAGCAGTTGCAGATGCTTCTGGTAATTCATAAACTTTGAAGCTATAAACTTTACCAAGATTTGAGAACATTAAAACATAGTCATGTGTATGTGCGTGGAATGTAAATTTAACGGCATCATTTTCTTTTAATGCAGCGCCTGTTTTTCCTTTTCCTGCTCTATTTTGTGTTCTAAATTCGTCTTGATTTACTCTTTTTATATAGCCAGAACTGGAGAAAGTAATAAATACATCTGCTGGTGGGATAAGACTAGCAATGTCAACATCTCCGGCTTCAGTTACAATTTCAGTTCTCCGTTTATCACTATGCAAACTCTTTAAATTTAAAAATTCTTCTTTAACAATAGCTCTTACTCTTTCAGGCTTACTCAAAATATCTTTCAAATCAGCTATAATTTCTAAGGTTTCTTGATGTTCGGCGATAATTTTTGAACGTTCTAAGCCCGTTAATTGAACTAAACGCATGTCTAGAATTGCAGTGACTTGTTTTTCTGAAAGTGAGTATGAAGAGATTAATTTTTCTTTTGCATCTTCTCGGCTTTCAGCACCACGTATAACAGCAACAACTCGATCAATATTATCAACTGCTATTTTTAAACCTTCTAAAATATGCAAACGATCTTCGGCTTTGCGTAAGCGATAATTTGTTCTACGCGTAATCACTTCAAGGCGATGTTCTAAAAAGCATTCTAAAGTGTCTTTAATATTTAGTAACTTAGGCACGCCTCTGACTATGCAAACCATATTCACGCCAAAGGAGTCTTGTAAACGAGTTCTTTTGTATAAGTGATTCAGGATAACTTCAGCGTTTTCACCTTTTTTAACTTCAATGACTACTCGAATTCCCTCTTTGCTACTTTCATCACGGATATCTGAAATACCTTGAATTTCCTCTTCCTTGACTAATTCAGCAATTTTCTCAATCCAAGTAAGCTTATTCACCTGATAAGGCAATTCAGTAACAATAATTTGCTCTTTACCGCCTTTTGTCGCTTCTACAACAGCTTTACCACGCACAACTATGCTGCCGCGTCCAGTTCTATATGCATCTTGAATCCCTTTTAAACCACAAATCATTCCATAAGTTGGAAAGTCAGGGCCTTTTATATAATGCATGAGCTGTTCAATTGTCGCCTTTGGTTTTTCAAGTAAATGCAATAATGCATCAAGGACTTCACCAAGATTGTGTGGTGGAATATTTGTAGCCATACCTACTGCAATACCACTTTGTCCATTAATCAATAATTGAGGTAACACAGTAGGAAGAACGAGCGGCTGAACTTCACTATTATCATAGTTAGGACCGAAATCTACAGTATCTTCCTCAATATCTGCCATTAAAGCTTCGGATATTTTTGCGAGACGAATTTCTGTATAACGCATTGCCGCAGCAGAATCGCCGTCGATAGAACCAAAGTTTCCTTGGCCATCAATTAAAGGATAGCGCATAGAAAAGTCTTGAGTTAAACGCACCAAAGCACCATAAACAGCTGAATCGCCGTGGGGATGATACTTACCCAGAACGTCACCGACTATACGAGCCGATTTTTTAAATGGTTTATTATATACGTTATTTTGTTCATACATGGCATATAAAACTCTTCTATGAACAGGTTTCATACCATCACGTACATCTGGCAAAGCGCGACTTACAATCACACTCATAGCGTAATCTAAGTAAGCATTTTTCATTTCATCATTAATATTAGCAGAAAGCACACTTGTTTTTTCTAGTGACATATTTTTTTCCAACTTTTTCAATTTAGGTATCTAGATTTCTAACATTTAAGGCATTAGCTTCAATAAATTCTTTTCTTGGGGGAACATCATCACCCATTAGCATAGAAAATATATTGTCTGCTTCCATTGCATCTTCAATGGTGACCTGCAGAAATTGTCTGGTTGAGGGCTGCATAGTTGTTTCCCACAACTGTTCAGCATTCATTTCTCCTAAACCTTTATAGCGTTGTATATATGCACCACTTCTACCTTCAGCAAGAAGAAACTCTCTTAATTCAATCCATGAAGTAACAGATTTAGTCTTTTTATCATGAGAATATTTTAGAGGTAGTTGAAAAGTTGTTTCTAATTGTTTAGAAAGTCTTTTTAATTCCTCAAATTCAGAAGAACTTATGAAGTCAAAATCAAATTTAAAATGATATGATTTACCAGATAGTTGTAAATCAATTGTTGCAAAATATCTGTTATGCTCACTATCAAAATCAATTCTTGTATGAACATGTCCATATTTTAAACAATGCAAATTAATTTCTTCAACAAATTTTTCGAACCCATTTTTATTATAAAATGTTTCAGGTGAAATAGAATTATGATTACTTAAAAAATTAATAAATACATTACTTCTTCTGCGAGAGAGAATACTTGATATTCTATTTCTTCTTTCAACACATGATAACATATTTTTCACAACTGAAATTTCAATTGTTTGATCTTTTCCATCAAGGATAAAAGCGTCTTGCATAGCTATTTCAACTAAAAATTTCTCAAGAGCGACATCATCTTTTAAGTAACGTTCAACTTTTTGCTTTTTGTATCGATACAAAGGTGGTTGAGCAATATATAAATGTCCTCTTTTAATTACTTCCTGCATTTGTCTATAAAAGAAAGTTAAAAAGAGAGTTCTAATGTGGGCTCCATCAACATCGGCATCTGTCATGATGACAATTTTATGATAACGAAGTTTAGAAATATCAACATCATTATCGTGACGACCAATGCCAGTTCCTAAAGCTTGAACTAATAAACGAATTTCTTGATTTGAAAGCATTTTATCAGTTGTAGCTTTTTCGACATTTAATATTTTACCTTTTAATGGCAATACAGCTTGAGTTCTTCTGTCTCTTCCTTGTTTTGCTGAACCACCAGCAGAATCACCTTCCACTATGAATAATTCACAGTTAGCAGGGTCTCTGTCTTGGCAATCAGCTATTTTTCCAGGTAAACCACCTAAATCTAGAGCGCTTTTTCTTCTAGTTAATTCTTTTGCTTTACGCGCAGCAATTCTAGCTCTAGCTGCATCCACTATTTTTGATACAATTTTCTTTGCTATATCAGGATTTTCATGAAAATAATCAGTTAATTTTTCATTTAAAGAGCTTTCAACCAAAGTTCTAATTCTAGAGTTGGCAAGTTTATTTTTAGTTTGCCCTTCAAACTGAGGATCTCTAAGTTTTACATGAACAACACCAGTAAGTCCTTCACGAATATCGTCGGGAGATAAACCCTCTTTCAAATTTTGTGCATTTTTATCTGCAGATGCTAATTGATTTACAACTCTTGTAAGAGCACCTCTTAATCCTGTTAAATGCGCACCGCCCTCAATAGTATTAATATTGTTTGCATAGGAATAAACATTTTCAGAGTATCCATCATTCCATTGTAACGCTATTTCCACAACAGTTTCATCTTTATCAACTAACATATAAATAGGTTTTGTATGAATTACGACTTTGCTTCTATTTAAATATTCGACAAAGCTAACTAATCCACCTTCATATTTAAATTCTTGGGACTTATCTTTTACTTCATCAACAAGTTTTATACATATACCTTTGTTTAAGAAGGACAGTTCTCTTAATCTAGAAGATAAATAATCAAAACTAAATTCAGTTGTTTCTTGAAAAATTGTGGGATCTGGTTTGAAAGTTGTACAAGTACCATGAGCATTGGTATCCCCTATCCTTCTTACTTCAAATTGAGGAATACCGCATTTATATTCTTGCTCATAAACGCCACCATTCTTTTTGACTTCAACCCTACAATAACTAGATAAAGCATTTACAACAGAAGCTCCAACACCATGTAAACCACCAGATGTTTTATAAATTTCATTATCGAATTTTCCACCTGCATGGAGAATAGTCATAACAACTTCTAATGCACTTTTACCTGAAGGATGTTTATCTACAGGAATTCCTCTTGCATTATCAGCTATGGTAACACTTCCGTCTAAATGCAAAGTAATATCAATTTGCGAACCATGTCCGGCTAAATATTCGTCGATTGAATTGTCCACAATCTCATATATTAAATGATGAAGACCAACAGATCCTGTATTTCCGATATACATGCCTGGTCTTTTTCTTACAGCTTCTAGACCTTCTAAAACTGTAATGTTTGAAGAACCATACCCATCATCATTCTTCTGACTATTATTTGGATCATAAACAATTGCTTTATTTTTATTAAACATAGCTCATTTCTTTAAAAAAAATTGAAAACTTAAAAACGTGCAGGAACCAAAAGGTAGAATACTTCCAATCCCCTTTGACTTTCGCCAGTAATTTTAACAGGTCTATTCATGTTTTCCCAAGCAAAATTGACTCTTGAGCCCGATAAAACACCTAAAATACCTATAATCAGATGACCGTTATAGTTTACTTCAAACGGAGATGCTATAGAAGAACTCATCTCAATAACTTCTTCACCTTCTTTTTGACCGGGAGTTGAACTAGCCATCGTAAGAAGAGAGTTTTCAAAATGAAATTTCATGACTTTATTTTTATCAGCAAATAATAATGATCTTTTCACACTATCTTGAATAGATTTAAGATCTAATTGAATTTCAGTATTAATTTGTTGAGGGATTGCAGCTTCATATGGTGGATATTGACCAGCAATACACTTTGCAAACATTGTATAATCATCGGCTTCGACTGAAAAAAATAATTCTTTTTCATGCCATTTTAAAATAAAATCTGTCTCTGGCATTATATTTGCTACTCTTTTTAATTCATCCAAAGCTTTTTTTGGGACTAAAACTTGGCTGCTATCTAAATTTAAGATTTGAATTCCCTCAGTTAAAGAGGCCTTAGCCAATCGAAGAGCATCACTGGCAACTGCGTGTAAACCCCCCTCAGAATTTCTTTCTGCCCAAATCAATGCTCCATTTGCATAGAAACGATTATCATCAACAGAAACAAAATCTTTAAAACTAGAAACCCAACGTTCTATAAAATTACCTTTAATTTTAACCGTTGTTCCAGCATCTGGAATGTCAATTTTACTTTGTGACTGATCATGTACTAATTGAATTTTTGCAGAACTTCTTCCGCATTTTAAATGTATTCTTGATGGTAATTCTGCTTTTAAAAATACTTTGGTAGATGGTAATTGTTTCACATAATCAGAAAACTGTTTACCTGAAACTTTAATTACACCTTGTCCTGAATACGGAGCTTCAATTTCACATTTAATTGCTAAATTATGACTTATAGAGGAAATAATAACTTTTTTTCCACCAGAAAAAGATAATTGAACCCATCCGATATCAGGGTCTATTTGCGCAGCACTTACTGACAATAACGCACTCGCCAATTTGTCCCTGTCAAACTCAGCTGATATTTCAGGGCTTATGCTTTGGACGTCGGATGAAAAAAAACGTTTGCTCTTTTTAAACATATGTCCACCTTTAAAAAAATTTACCTGTACGTGACTTGCTTAACCCATTGTCTACAGCTGTTCAAGCATGATTGATTGGGGAACTCTTCTTATACACTTAATTAAAAAATTAAAAACAAAATATTAGAAGTAGTAGTAGGTGAGTGTGTTTTATGTGGATAACTTGAGTTGCAAGAAGTTTTTTCCTTATTAATTCATGAACTAAAGTGTTATTTTTTGCATGAAATTCGTGTGGATAACGTGTGGAAAACCTGTGGATAGAATGTGGAGAACTCAATTTTAGTGTGGATAAGTTGATGCTAAAAAATTAATCAATAATACTTGTCCACATGTTGTCCACACGTTGTCCACATGTTATCCACATACCCAAAAGTGGTCGTAGAAATTCCCGTTAGTGATGTTATATAATATTTTTTAGTTTGAGGTTATGTGGATAACTTCGGTTTTTAATGTGGATAACTTTTTCGAAAAACATTGAAAATCATTCTAAAATATGGAAAAAATGCGAACATCCTGTGGATAGATGATCTATGTGGATAACATGTGGATAAGTCTTTTAAGAACTCGAAATGAATAAAAATTTGGAGATGAATGTGGCAAAAATTGTAACTGCTTTAAAACCTGAGTCACTTGAAGAATGCTCCCAGTTTCTACAATCAGGAGAACTAGTCGCCTTTCCAACTGAAACCGTTTATGGACTGGGTGCAAATGCACTAGATGAAAAAGCCCTTGAAAAGATTTTTCTTGCAAAGGGTAGACCAAAATCAGATCCTCTTATTGTTCACTTAAGTGGAATGGTTCAAGCAGAAAGCTTAACAGAAATGACTGCTTTTCAAAGACAATGTTTTGACATATTGGGGAACCAATTTTGGCCTGGTCCTTTAACAATCATAGTTAAAGCTTCCAGATATTTGCCAAAAATAGTGACAGCTGGAGGTGATTCTGTCGCTTTAAGAATTCCTAATGGAGAAACAGCATTAAAGCTACTGAGTTTGTCTAAATTACCTATAGCTGCTCCAAGTGCGAATAAATTTGGCCACGTTAGCCCAACAAAGGCTCAACATGTAATGGATGATTTAGGCAATGAAGAAAAATTAATTATTTTAGAACAAGATCATGATTGTAAAATTGGAATTGAATCAACAATTATTAAAATTATGGAAGATTATGAAATTCATTTATTAAGACCAGGATTCATTAGTACATTACAAATTTCATCAATTTTACAGAAAAGTAACATATCATTCAGCTTAAAAAGAGTAAAAAAAACAATTGTTTCTAATTACTCTGAAGATGAAAAATTAGATTCTCCGGGGCAATTATTAACACATTATTCACCTAATATTGAATCCTTTATCTTAGCTGATAAAAATAAAAAAAATAATATTAGTGCTGATATATTTTTAAAGTCATTACTTAGAAAAACAATTTTAATTGATTTTAATATGAAAAATATAGAATACTCTGAACAGGTTTTAAAATACTATGATCTTTCTAAAAGTGGAAATAATTTGGAAGCAAGTAAAAACTTGTTTAGTTTTTTAAGACAAAGCGAGATTGAACAAAATGCAGAGTATATTTTATTACCAGATTTTTCAGAAGAAAATGATGAAGAATTAAGCGCTATATTTGATAGAATATATAGAGCCGCGTCAGGTAAATATGTAGCAATTAATTAGATTGCATTAAGGCTTCAATTTTTCTTTTTATTTGTAAGAAATTACTTCTAAATTCATCATCTTTATCTAATAATTCTTTAACTTTTGACATAGCATGCAAAACAGTAGTGTGATCTTTTTT
This sequence comes from Pigmentibacter ruber, assembly GCF_009792895.1. Taxonomy (NCBI): domain Bacteria; kingdom Pseudomonadati; phylum Bdellovibrionota; class Oligoflexia; order Silvanigrellales; family Silvanigrellaceae; genus Pigmentibacter; species Pigmentibacter ruber. The sequence continues at coordinate 200,377 of NZ_WSSC01000003.1, read as the reverse complement.
ACTAAAAGCATTGGCTATAGCTACAATTTGCAAACCTAAAAGCTCTTTGGCTAAAAACATAGCAATATGTCTAGCTACAACAAATTTTTGTTGGCGACTTTGACCCATTAAATCAGACATTTTAATTTGGAAATGATTAGCAACAACTTTTTGAATTGCAGTTGTGTCAATTGTAGATTCCATTGAGCCTGTTGGAAATCTGCGTTTTAAAATTATAGTAACAGATTCAATTGTAGGACTTCTTCCCGTCATATGTTGATTCATTAATAAATCTTTCAATAGTCCTTGAATCTCTCTTACGTTTGTTTTTGCATGTGTTGCTATTAAAAATGAAATTTCTTGATTTATTTTTAAACCTAACAAATTAGCTTTTGTTTCAATAATAGCAACTCTATCTTCAAATCCTGGTGGTTCAATATCAACTAATAAACCTTGTAAAAATCTACTTTTTAATCTTTCTTCTATGTTAGGAATGTCTTTAGGAAATTTGTCACTGGTGATAACAATCTGTTTCCGTTTTTGATAGAGTTCATTGAATGTATGAAAAAATTCTATCTGACAAGCATCTTTTTTCTCTAAAAACTGAATGTCGTCTACAAGTAGAACATCACAAGCACTATATTTTGAACGAACTTCATCCATTTTACCTACTCGAATTCCTCGATGAATAACATCATTAACAAAATCTTCACTAGTAATATAAAGAATTTTTGCATCTGGTATTTTTTGTAAAATTTCATTACCTACTGAGTGTAAAAGATGCGTTTTACCAAGACCTGTCGCTCCATAAATAAACAAAGGATTTGAAAGATTTCCTGGATTTTTTGCAACAGCTTCACAGGCAGAATATGCAACTAAGTTGCTTTCACAACGAATAAAAGTACCAAAGTTTTGAGTAGCATCTAAAGTTCTTGGTTTTTCTGATGAAACTATTGATAAAACTTTTTCATCTGTAACTTTATTCTCACTATTTACTTCAATATTTAATGAGTTATTTACATTTTTATCAAGATTAATTGTTTTATTTTTAAGTTTTTTTCTTTTTTCTGTAATGTAATTGTTATCATCAGGAAATAGTGTTATTGTGTTTTCATTTTGATCTTTTTTAAAATTAGTTTTTATAATTTTTGCATCATTTAAAGGAAAGTCTTCTATTTTAAATGAAAATTCAGCTCCCCAACATTCTCTTGCAATTTTTTCAATTTCATCAAGTTTAGGAGAAATGATATGGTCTTTATAAAAAGGTTCAGAACAGTATGAAATAATAGTCTTTCCATCAACCTTTACAGGGGTAACTAATTTGGTTATTTTTGCAGCAGTTTGTTTAGATAATCCAAGCTCAACAAATCTTGAGCGTAATTTATCTATAAAAACTTGATTTGAATCTTTATCTATCATGTTAGAAACCTCTTTGCGGGTTTAGGAGCCAGGAAGACTTTCGGCCCAAACATATCCAATGATTCTTACGATCGACAAACGTGAGGTCAAGTGTTTTGCTTAATTTTTGGTAAATAATTTATGAACGCTGAATTAAAAACAATAGCACTTTTGATTGGACAATTTACATCGACAGTCATCTTTATCATTGTTATATGGGTTTTTGCTGATACTGAATTTGGGAAGAATCTATTTGCAATTGTTCCAATACAACCACTATATATCAAATCTTTCTTGACCATAGTTTGTTTGGTTTCAAGTTTTTTCGGTATTTTTAGAAGCATTCGACTTTTGATGAACAGGGCAGAAGAGGATAATAAAAATGAGTAAATTAATTATGATTAGTCTTTTTTGTCTTGCAGCCATCCTCATTATGTCAGGAGTGTACATAAAGACAAAGTCCACTCTTCTAACTAATGGTAAAAATAGCAAAATTTTTAATAATTTTTGGGCTATGCTCACAAAATTTTCAGGATTTACTCTTCTTGCTTATTTAGTCTATACTTGCCCTGCTCAAAATATTATTTTTTACTTGTGTTTTTTTATTGCAACATATTTTGTCAGCTTTTTGCTCTACCTACTTGCAAGAAAAGCTTCCTTAAGGTAATTGGCTTTTGTTTGCTTTGATATTTTACGAAGGGATCCTCTATCTACATTATGAAACGTAAAATTATTAGTATATTAGCGTTGTTTCCAATAGTTGTTGCACAAGCAGCCTATGCAGAGTCTTCAGGAGTGCATGTTGTGAATTGGTATCATGAAATTTTAGAAAAGTTTTTTGTGTTTTTTAATCCAGATATGCCAGCTACACTAGCAAGCTTAAAAGCTGAACAATGGTCCCCAGTTTTTGCTTCCGCTTTTGCTGTTTTTTTAGTCGCAGCGATTGCAGTATTCTCAGGTTTTTCAAGCATGAAACCTGAAGAAATGTCCGATGAGGAGCTATTACCTCCTAAAAAATTTGGTTTGAAAGCATTTCTTGAATTGTGTTGGTCTGTAGTATCTTCAACTTTAGAATCTACTATTGGTGAAAAAAATTGGATTCGTTTTGTTGGAGTTTTAGGTGGTACTTTTTTTGTACTAATAATATCAAACTTATCTGGTGTAATGCCTGGATTTTCTCCTGCTACAGCAAGTATGTCTTTTACTTTTGCTGCTGCAATAGCTATTTTTGTTTACTTTAACTACTATGGGTTAAAAGAAGCTGGATTTTCATATATAAAACACTTGGCTGGTCCAGTTTTATGGATGGCTCCATTAATGTTTTTGATTGAATTTATAAGTTTACTTTCTAGACCAGTATCATTATCTTTGCGTATTTTTGGAAATATATCCGGAGATCACTTTGTCTTTGCAATATTCTCTGGACTAATGAAAGATCTTTATATTCCGTTTATGCCAATACCTGCAATTTTTCTTGGTTTTGGAACATTTGTTGCTTGTCTACAAGCATTTATTTTCATGACCCTTAGCGCGGTCTATATTAAGTTAGCTCTTGAATCCAAAGAACATCACTAATGTGTTGTTCCGAAGGTTTTTGAAAATTAAAGGATTGTTGCTTCAAATTGTTCTTAACTGTTCGGAATATAATTTGAATTAATAATTTCCATACTCTGCAAAGAGTGATTCAATTTTAATTGAATCTTTACATGAGAACTAGAATTCTGCATGTAAACAAAAGAATAGTGTGTAAAATAAATTTTTTTGTTTTTAGGAGAAAGATATGAAAAGAAAATTAGCATTAATTTCAACTTCAGCAGCAACTGCCCTTTTGATAAGCATGCCTGCATTAGCAAATGAAGCTGCTACAGCTGCTGCTGATGGAATGTCTATAGGAACAGGTCTAAAATTAATTGGTGCTGGTTTAGCTATTGGACTAGCAGTTGTTGGTGCTGGTCAAGGACAAGGTCATGCTGCTAAAGGAGCTTTAGAAAGTATTGGTCGTAATCCACAAGCTTACAACAAAATTTTTACTCCATTCTTGTTAGCAATGGCATTGATTGAATTCCAAGCAATTTTGGGGTTAATTATTGCTTTCTTAATTTTAGGTAAATAATAATTTATTTTTGATTCATTTAAAAGCTCAAAGCCTAATTAGGATTTGAGCTTTTTTCTATTCTAAATCTTGACTTAAAGATGTATCTTAGATAACAAAAGAAAAACATATGGAGGGTTAGCTCAGTTGGTAGAGCAAGAGACTCTTAATCTCTTGGTCCAGGGTTCGAGTCCCTGACCCTTCACCATCTCATTATGACTATAAATACTCCCTACATTGGCAGATTTGCACCCTCTCCTACTGGAGATCTTCATTTTGGATCTTTAGTCACTGCATTAGCAAGCTATATACGAGCAAAATCTTTTTCAGGTAAATGGTTACTTAGGATAGAAGATGTTGATATTTATAGAAATCAAAAAGGGTCTGATCTTTCTATTATAAATTCTTTGTTACAGCATGGTTTTCAATGGGATGATGAGATTGTATATCAATCTAATAGATCTCATATTTATAAAGAATATTTAAATAAACTATCTTTAGAAAATAAAGTGTATATCTGTAATTGCTCAAGAAAAGATCTCCAAAAAAGTGTAAAAAACATTGAAACTGGTGAGTATTTGTATCAACGAACTTGCTTCAGAAAAAATATTCAATTTTCGAGTAATCAATCATATAGAGTAAAAACAGAGCCATCAAATATTTCATTTTATGATCACTTACAGGGCTTTTTTACACAGAATATTGAAAGAGATGTAGGTGATTTTATAATCTGGCGCAAAGAAAACTTTGCTTCATATCAATTAGCAGTAGTAATAGATGATGAACTTCAAAATATTACTGAAGTTGTCAGGGGTTATGATTTATTTGTGCAGACACCAAGACAAATATATCTCCAAAATTTATTAAACTTTAGAAGAACAGAATATTTTCATATACCTTTAGTTATTGATATGTTTGGGAATAAGTTATCTAAACAAAACAAAGCGAAACCATTAAATCTTCAAACTCCCGAAAAAAATTTAATTCAAGCTTTAGATTTTCTAGGTTTAGAAGAGAATGCTTTGAGGCATTTAAGAAAAAACTCCTATAATTGTAAAGAGATAATTAATTATGCCATTAAAAACCTCAACTTAAATCTGATGTTTCAAACTAAATCAAAAGAATTGAACTCTACATTATAATATAACAATTAAATATCATTGAAGATAATAGATTAGAAAAGATAAATATTTATATAATATAATATTATTAGATACTTATAAACAATTTTGATTTAAATTAATTCATTTTTAATTACCATGTAATCAAGTTTTTCTTAAACTGAATGATAATTCTTTGTTATATAATATCATATAACAAATTCATTTGGTGCTAAATGAAGAGTAATAGATTTAAAAGATTTTTAGCTATCTTTTGTATTATTTTAACCTCTTTTCTTCAATTTCAATCTTACATATATGCATTAAGTATATCAAAAGCCACTGAAATAATTTATGGAAATGATTCACTGGGAAGTAGAACTAAATTTAAAGCTATGGCTCAGAATCAAGGCTCAGTACAAACTTCTGCTTCTTCTTCAGAAAACTTTTCAAATATAAACAATCTAAGCGATGCAAATAATTTTAAAGATTTAACAAAAAATGTAGATCCTAGAACTGGAGCTTTAAATATTAGTTATAATATAGGCAATATTTCTGGGTCAGGGTATGAATCCCCTTCAATTGATTTAAAATTAGTATATTCTTCTCTAGCGAATAATAGTGATAGGTTTGGTTTAGGAAAAGGTTGGTTTTGGAACTTAACTTATTTTGATTCAAAGACAAGTATGCTATATTTATCGAATGGAAGTTCGTATAAATTAGATTTAGGAAAATCTGTTTTAAAATATTATAAATTAAAAGATTTAATAGTATCAGTGAATCAAAATAATATTATTTTAAAATATAAAGATGGAAAAACGGAAGTTATAGATAGATTGTATGGTAATCTTCAATCTATTACCAATTTAGAAGGGTTTATTGCTAATTTTTCTTATACTAACTTAAATAATTTAGAAAGAATTTATTATAAAAATAATGGATCAAACATTGAATTGAATTCATTGGAAGTTTCATACGTTGGTAATGCTTATGTTGAAATAAAAGTAAATAATGGTAATACCTCTGCAATAACAAAATTAGCAAAATCTTCTAGTAAAAATTTACTTACTTCTATAACTAATCCTATAAAACAATCAATGTCTTTTTTATATAATGCTGACAAAGAAGATGACTTTCCAACTGACTATTTAATTACAAGGATAAGTTACCCAACAGGTACATCAGTATTAATAAATTACTTAAAAGGCGGATTGAATTCGTCTAAAAAAGGAATTTCATTTCCTGCTGTTTCAAAAATTCATACTACATTTTTATCAATTGCCAAAAATATAGATGGAATTTCAACTTTAAATGATACTATTTCTTATGAGTATAACCAAAATATATCTAATTATTTAGGAAAAGGTTTTAATGGTTATAAAGAAGGAGAAGATTCTTTATTTCAAACACCAAACACATATACTTATTCAACAATTGAAATTAAAAATGCTCCAAATCATGAAAAATTAAGGACAATTAGAAATTATAATCATTATCATCAAATTTTATCAGAAACTATAAAACAAAATGAAGATATTGTAAAAATTAAGGAATACAAGTATCAAGATTGGGAAAACAAAAATTTTGATAATTTAAATTCAAATTATAATTTCCCAATAGAAATAAGAACTACTTTTAAAAATAATTCGGGTAATCGGATAGAAAGTTATAAATATCAATATGATGATTATGGAAATATTTTACAAGTAGTCGAACCGACGGGATTAATTAAAAGTTATCAATATTTATCCAAAGAAAAGTTTAATAATGATTTTGTTTTTTTACTTGAAAGAGAAGTTATTTCTTCAAATAGTGATAAAAGATCTATTATAACTGAATATTCATATGAAAATTATTTAAATAATATTGGATTAAATAAACAAAGATTAAAGGCAAAAGTTACAAGATCTAGTGATATTATTTGTAAAATTAATGAAGCTGAATGTGGAAAAGTTATAAAGACTGAATTAATGAGTTATACTAAAAATATAGGTAATATAAGTAGTCTAGTAAAACCATTTTCTCTTCCATTATATGTTAAAACATTTGCTGGAAGTAATGGGAAATGTAAAGTAAGTATAAAAAATACTAATTATAACGTGCAAAGTTATTATACTATTACTGATAACTCATACTATAATAATGCAGGACAATTACTTGCTAAAGAATCATCTAAAGTTAACACATTTAGCAAAAAAGAATTTGAAAAAACTGATTTAAATGGTATTAATGTTAAATATCAATATGACGATTTAGGAAGAATGATAAAAGAAGAAATTAAGCCTAATTCGAACGAAAATTCATTAATTACTTATTTTTCGTATTTTCTAAATGATAGTAATTATGGGTTAGGTTATGGTTCTTCTGTAGTAATGTTCAAAAATCCTAATGGATATAGCGGCTATACAGTATATGACTCTTTAGGAAAAGAAATTCAACTATTCAATTTATCAAATACCTCAGGAAATTTTTTGTTGGTTAAAGCAAATACATATTCTGAAGAAGGATTTAAGGATAGTGAAACAATCTATGAAAATGATCTAAGTGGAAATATTTCTAGCCTAAAAAAACAATTTTATTATGATTTTTTTGGTAGAGAAAAAAATATTATTCTTCCATCAGGTGAAACTCAAGTTTCTGCAATTGATGATGTATTAAATACAAGAGAAACTTATGTTATTGCTAAAAATGGTGAAAATTCACCTATAAAAGTTGAATATTTAGATGATAACTACAAACCTATTAAGACCGAAATATTAGATGGAAATAGAAGATTATTTAGTACAAGCTCAAATAAATACGATGACTTTGGGAATTTAGTTCAAAGTATTGATGTAAATGGAAATTCAGTTCAATATATTTACAATTCTTTTAATCAAAAAATTAAAGAAATATATAAAGATCGCCGCGCTTTAATTTACAATTATGATCCTCTATTTACTGATAAAGTATTAGCTATATCGGTTCAATCAAGTGATGGAAAAGTATTTAATTTAGGAAGTAGAGAATTTGACTCTATTGGCATGTTAATATCTGAGAAAGATGCATTTGATAAAGAAATAAAGTATTCATATGATATTTACGGTAATTTAGTTACAAAAACAAATAAATCAGGAAATATTATTAAGTATTCTTATAATGGCTTTAATAAAGTAGTTAAAACCGAAGTAATTGGAAGTGAAAGTAAATATAATTCAACTTTTACATACGATATTTATACACAAAAATTAATTAAAATGCAGGACTATAATGGGGAAACAAACTATTCTTATTATTTGGACGGAAAATTAAAACAAGTTAATTATAGCAATAATAAAAATATTTCTTATAAATATAGTCAAACAGGTCTATTATTAAGCATAAAAGATATAAATGGCTTAGTTTCAAATTATTACTATGATTCATTATCTAATAAGTTAAATAAAGCAGAATTTATTAGCTCTAATGGATATTCAGAAAACGAAGAATTTTACTATGATAATTTTGGAAGACTAAAAACAAAAATAATGGCTAATAATATTCAAATTGATTATACATATAATTCTATGTCTTTATTAAGTAATATGAAGTATTCTAATTCAAATGAGTTAATTTTAAGTTATGACTATCAGTATACAATAAATCTAAATATTTCCTCAAGAGTGAGGAAAAGTAATAATATAGAAAAATTTGATGCTAATGAGCAATATTCATATGATTTTATGAATAATTTATCAAATTACAATTGCGATGGGGCATTATGTCCAAAAGATCAAAGTGGAAATCAGATAAGTTCAGAAGAATATACTTTTGATTCTTTAAATAATATTAAGGCTGTAGAAATTAAATATCAAAATAAAGAAAAGAATTTAATTTCTTATGAATATAATAAAAAAGATGGTGTGAGATTAGAATCTTTAAAAATTTCTGGAAGTAGAAGTTATACTGGAAATTTTGAGTATGATGTAGATGGAAATATGATAAAAGATGCTGATGGAAATGTCATGAAATATTCACCTTATCAGCGTTTAATTACTTTTATAGATAAAATCGGAAATTCAACTTCCTATAATTATAATGGATTAGGTGAAATTTATTCACAAGTAGATCCATCTGGTAATAAAAGTTTTTATTATTTTAATGGGAATAGATTAATAAATGAAAATAAAAATGGTATTATTACAAGTTACCTTCATATAAATGGCCATATAGTTGGAAAAAATATAGATTCTAAATTTCAATTTTATCTTTTAGATCAAGCAAGAAGTGTAATTAAAATATTTGAAAATGGAAAACTCTTAAATGACAATTATGTATATACGCCATACGGGGAAAGATCAAACCTTTCAACATCAAATCAAAAACAACTTGAAACAATTGGCTTTAATGGTGAAACCACGGATCAAAATTCTGGATATCAATTTTTAGGAAAAGGTTACAGAGCTTACAATCCTTCTTTAGGAAGATTTATGCAATACGATATAAATTCTCCTTATGGCAAAGGCGGATTTAACGGGTATATTTTCGCTGAAAATAACCCAATAATGAAATTTGACCCAACTGGTGAAAGCTCTTCAAATATAGTTTTTGGTTTAGGAATAGGATTTTCAATATTAGGTATCATTTTTTCGATAGTGACTCTTGGAACTACTTTAGCTCCCGCTATAGCTGGTACAGCCGCCTTAACTGCAACTGATATAGCTGTTTCAGCCGCTTCTGTTGCAGGTTTGGCTTCAAGTGCGATTGGAATGACTGGGCAAATTTATGGACGTAAATCGGCAAATGCCGCAGAAGCTGGAAATAAAGCTGATGCAGATCATTACGATAACATTGCTCATATATTGGGATGGACTGGATTTGCACTAGGGATGGCTGCTTCCATTACGGGAGTTGGTATAGATATTGCTGCACTAAGGGCAGGATCTACAGCAGCAACAGATGGTGTAGTAAGTCTAACTGCAAAAGCAAAATTGCCGAGCAATTATCTTCCTGAAATGTACAATGTCTTTAAACCAATTGTTAATAGTTCAGTTTTAACAGGGGTTAAAAAAATTTCAGGTTACGTTAGTGATTTAGCATGGGCTGGTGGAAAAAGTTTTGGAGAGGTATCTAGAAATTATTCTCGGGATGGTAATAAAGAAAAAGCTGATTACTATGGAAAAATATCTTCAGAAATATTTTGGCTTTCTATGGGGGCTGGTGGTGTTTCAACCGCAGTTACAATATTAAGGAAACCAGGAGATACTATGGATTACTTAAATAAAATGAGAAATAATGAAAGTGCAAAATAACACCATAACCCATAAAGATGTTTTCTAAAATTAATATTAATTTTATTTGACTTATAAGATAAACTTAAATATAAATGCTAAACCAATTCAAATAAATAAAACTATATATTCTTTAAAATTATTTGAAATGGCCTAATATAATAAAGGAAATTACTATGAAAAATAAAATAATTTTAGTTGTATTTATGATTTTTTATTCAATGAATATTTATGCTTCAAATTATTTTTATGATGAAGGTTTTAGACTGAATGAAATTTTAAAATACTCAAGTAAAGGAAAGAAAAATATGATGTGTACCCTAAAAGGTGACTGTTAAGTAAAAGAAAATTAAATTTTTCAATTGTAACAAATTTCTTCCCAAAAAATTGCTTTCAACCTCATTAATCATCTAAACTGAAGAATATATTATTTTTTAGCTATGGATGAATTATGTTGAAATATATATTAATTATAATTACATTAACCTCTTCCATTGCTTTTGGAATAAATGAAAATAATGAAAAAAAAAGTTTAGAAGACATTAGTATTTGGGATGGCGAATGGTATTTTTCTTGGGGATATAACAGAGATTATTGGTATCCAAGTGATATTCACGTCTCTCAACCTTCCTTAGGTAACGACTTTGTTGTGCATAACGTAAGAGCGGAAGATTTCCCGGAATGGACTGATGGTATTTGGAATAAAGACATTTCTGAACCACAATATAGTTTAAGAATTGGACACTTTTTTAATTCAGATCGATCTTGGGGGGTGGAGTTCAATTATGATCATACTAAGTATTCATCCTATAATGAACAGTATGCCAGAGTATCTGGGATGATAAACGGCTCTTATGTTGATTCAACCCAATTATTAACTACAAGTTATTTTAGATATCATCTTCATAATGGTGCCAATCATGTCATGCTTAATTTAGTAAAAAGAATTCCATTATTATTTGATATTAATGAAACAAACAGCATAGCATTTTTAGTTAAAATTGGAGGAGGCATTATGCTTCCGCACTCTGAAAATACTATTTTAGGACAAGATAATAAAGTCGGTTCAAAAGAAGTAACAAATTATGTTGGAACTAACAAAGGATGGTGGCAGTTAAATGGATGGACTATTGGTATAGAAATTGCTTTACGTTATGTTTTTTATAAACCATTTTACTTAGAATTTAGTAATAAAGAAGCTTATTCTAAATTATATAATATTCCAGTTTATAAAGGAACAGCAGAGCAATCTCTATGGATGAATGAATTTATATTAAGTCTTGGATATACATATGATAGTTTTAATTAATTTAATCTACCATTAGTATCAGGACATATTTCAATATTAGGATTGCATTCTTCCCATGGATGAGGAATTTGTGGCGCATTATTTACTGGAGGCCTAGAACTAAAAAAATCATGTTTACCATCAACAGTAATGTTACATTCGCCATTTATATAATTTATTGCAATATCTAAGTGAGGAAATGAATTATTTCCAAACAATCTAGTATTCTCACTTGATGTACTATCTTCTAGTTCAACATCAAGAATTTCTGGTATGAAGTATTTATGAAATTTTTCATTTTGATTGATATTTACTTCATTAATTATTAATTTACATTCATCAACTTTTTTTAAATTAAAATTTAATATTTTGTTTATTTCATTTTTTGTATTAACTTTCAATTCAAAATATTTTACATTTGCTTGACATTGATCTGTAAATTGTCCTTTTAGGACAAGATTGTAATTTTGATTAGCAATATATTGTGAATGAGAATATGTTATCTTCATATTATCTTTGTTATTATTATTATCTTTTTTTCCACAAGAAAATAAAATAAAAGGAGCTAAAACTAATGTAAATTTATGTAATAATTTCATAGGGTATCCATAAACGCAAAAATGTAAGATAGATATTGAGTAATATAGTAATTTAATAATTACTATATTACATTTTTAGTAATTTATGTCTTGCGCTGCTTTAGCATTTACATCAGCTGCAGGAGCAGAATTGGCTCCAATTATTTCAATAGAGTAAACATCTATTTTTTCTTTTTCACAGCCTTTTTGGAAAGTGAATTCTTTATCAAATTTACCGCTTACTCTAACTTTTCTATTTTTAATTGTGTTAAGAACTTCAGGGTTAAAAACTCTAATATTACCATTAATTGTAATATGATCATCGTAATCTATTTCAAGACAGATTCTTCCAGTATTATCTTTAAATAAATACTTATCATCATATAAATGTCTTTCAATATTACCAACTAAAGTTACATGTTCATCATCCCATGCTTTTTTCTTTACAGCTTCAACAGTTCTTTTAGATACAGGAACATCGAATTCATCTAATGCGCTTGCTGCTTGAATGTTCAATAAAGCTAAGCCTAAAAGGGAGGAATAAACTAATTTTTTCATTAAAATCCTTTCATTTAAAATTATGTTTTAACTAATAAAAAATTATTATTTTATTAGTTTTTTAGGTTAAATTAAATAACCTAAAAAAATATAAATATTATATTGAAATTGAAATCAAATTATAAAATTTAAAAAAAAATTATTAAAATATTAAAAATTATAAATTGTTAAAAAATTTATTGAATTTTTATTAGGAAATTTAGATATTTATATTTAAAAGTGTTTATTAAGTTATTTTTTATAAATATTGACAAATTTAAATTTTAATAAAAAAATATTAACTAAATGAAATAATAAAAAACATTTATAATTTTAAATTTTTTAGCTTAGTAAAAATAATAGCAATCCATAGTTTGGATATAAAATTTGAATTTTATTTTATAATCAAAAATGATTTAAAACATTTTTGATTATATTATAAAATATTATAAAGGATATTTAATTAATATAAAGGTAATCATTAAAATCTTAGGTTTATTTCATTTTTTTAAAATAAAAATTTTAATTTTATCATAATGTTGAATAATTAATTCTTTTCTCATAATTGGAGATTCCACATTTTAGCATAAGATCCATTTTTTATTTTTAATAGAAGTGAATTATGATATCCTGATTCAATAATTATTCATGATTGTAAAACAAAAATTTTATTCACATGTCTAATTGTTGATAGCCGATGAGCAACAATGCTATTAGTTCTAGCAACAAAGATCTTTTTTAATGATTTTTGGATTGTAAGTTCTGTCGCATTATCTAAAGCAAATATTGCTTCATTTAAAAGTATTATTGGCGGGTTTTTTAAATAGTTCTTACAATTGCAATACGCTGTCTTTGTTCTCCAGATAACTTTTGAACTCGTTTGTCAATATGGCTTTTTCCAAATATCTGTTTTATTATTAATTCTGAAATGATTTCTTTGTTCAAGCGTGTAATTTTCCATTAATTAAACGAACTTGAAAACAATTCTTATTAAATTTAATTTTTCTATTGATTTATTCACTAGCATTTTGCTGAAGATTAGGAAAGAAGAATGGCGGAGAGAGAGGGATTCGAACCCCCGGTAGGCTCGCACCTACAACGGTTTTCAAGACCGCCGCCTTAAGCCACTCGGCCATCTCTCCGTTTTTTAATAAAGAAATTACTTCTTTAAACCAGTCTTTTTAGAAGCAGCTTTACCTGCTACTATTTTAGCTCTTACACGTGCTTTTTTAGCAGCTTGAGCTTTTTTTCTTTTCATTTTAAACGTACGACGATTATCTTTCTTACCCATTTTAAACTCCTCATTTAGTTTGAGAAGAATGAAACTTCTCTAATACAGAAGGTGACCTGTAACATTTGTGTAGAAGCTACGCAAGCGCTTTTTAAAAAATTTACTGTTAGCAGAGAGAATCCACTCTTTCCCTCATTTCCTGTCTATTTTCAGATACTTGTTGTTTTTCAATACTATCAAACAGAGCTTTAAAGTTTCCTTCTCCAAAGCTTTCATCCCCTTCTCTTTGAATTATTTCATAGAAGAAAGGTCCAGCTTCTTTTTTCTGCAATTGAATCGATTGTTCTTTCATAAAAATTTGTAATAAATACTTACCGTTAGATCCATCAAGTAAAATGTTATTTTCTTTAATAATATTAAATGGTTCCTTTATTTTATCGAGTTTCATGGCAGACATTCTTGCTGGAAGTTGCTCGTAATATTTATCAGAAGCTTCTAAAAAAACGGCCCCTTTATTTTTTATTTTACTCACAGTATCAATGATGTTTTTTGTGCCAAACGCGATATGTTGGATTCCGGAGCCTCTATTATCTTCAACATATATTTGGATTTGAGAATTATTAAAATATGGGGCTAATGGTTGGTTTGTCGCAAATTTAATACCACTCTCTTTATCCCACATAACAATACTTTCTAACCCAGAACCTGTACCTAAATCTGGCTTGTGATGGGTAGTATGAAATTCTATACCCCAATACTGTTCAAAACCTAAACAATGGCGATAAAATTCAGTAATTGCATGCATTGAGCGTCCATTGCAAGTAACATGATCAATTCCCAAATCTAATCCAAAAGAGTTAGGTTTAATTTTTTCTTGATTCATCCATTTAAATCCTGGAGCAAATTGATCATAATGTGATTCTTCAATGAATCTAAATCCCACATCATCTAACGCTGTAGCTATAGCTGTTTCATACCAATAGCCATCATTTAGTGATTTATGATTTTCAATTTCATATAAAAAGGCTGCTTTTTTGTCGGCCAAAAACTCAACTGTTTTTTTTAAATTTTTAACTTTAAAATTTAGATAGGCAACACCATCAGGATGTGAAGAAAGATATCTTCCCGCGGTAGAATTTTTTTCAATAGGTTCTGTTATAATCCAGCCTATACCCCCCGAACCTCTAAGCACAACCGAACGCATTCCATGTCGTTTTTCCCAATTCTCACTTGATTGCGCAATTTCTTCAAAACCAAATGTTTTTTTATGCCATTCTACACAGCTTTTTAGGTCACGGCTGAAGTATTGGATAGAATGGTAATTAACTAAACCTAAGGAACGATTTTCATGTTTCATACAGAATCACCTCCCGATCAATTTTAAATGATATTGGATCAGAAAGTTATTCTTGTAAAGCTAAGATATTATATAGTTTTATTTTTTAAAAATTTAATCTTGACGAATAAAAAAAATAAAGTGTAATTAAATTTATGTAAAATATATTTAACTGAAATTTTTGTTCTGTTAATGCTGTTTTTTTAATAATAAATTACACTTTAATTTTCGTAAAAATTCCTTAAATATTTTATAATTAAATGGTTTTCTTTTTGGAGGGTGTAAACATGTTTATCAAATTAAAACAACAAGCTATAAAGGTAAGTAAATTACTTTCGGCTTGGTATATTTTTGTCCTTGGAAATGTGGCTATTGCAAAAGCTCCAGTCGTTCTAATGACTGATTTTGGTTTAACCGATGGAGCTGTGAGTACAATGAAAGGCGTAATTTACACCGTCGATTCCAGTTTAACTGTTTCAGATTTATCGCATAATGTTGAAGCTTTTAATGTTCAAGAAGCTTCATACAGATTATACCAAGTAATGCAATACTATCCTAAAGGTACTGTCTTTGTTTCTGTAGTAGATCCTGGGGTAGGAACCGCTAGAAAATCTATTGTTGCCGAAACTAATAACGGTTACTTTATTGTGACGCCAGACAATGGAACTTTAACAAATATAGCTGCTGTTTACGGAATTAAAGAAATTAGAGAAATTGATGAAACAAAAAATAGATTAGAAAATTCAGAAAAATCTCACACTTTTTATGGTCGGGATGTATTTGCTTATACTGGTGGAAAACTTGCTGCAGAAAAAATAACTTTTGCTGAAGTGGGACCAAATATTTTAAAAGATTATATAAAATTTCCACTTCAAACTTCTCAAGTAAAAAATAATACTATTTATGGTAGTGTTATTATTTTAGATGGTGATTATGGAAATTTATGGACAAATATTAGTCCTGAAAATTTAAAACAAATTGGAGCAGAAGTAGGGAAACAAATTCAAGTTGAAATTTTAGATAAAAAAGATAAGGTTATCTATCGCAAAAAAATTCATTATGGCAATACTTTTGGTGATGTTAAAGTCGGAACAGAAGTATCTTATTTAAATAGCTTGGGCAATTTTGCTATAGCTATTAATCAAAGTAATTTTGCAAAAAAATATAAAATAAAACCTGAATATAAAATCATAGTGAAAATGTAAATATCAAATTGTTTTATCAGATAATTCTTTTGTAAAGTGACAAGATACAAAATGGGGACTACTATGTGTTCCCATATTTTTTAATTCTGGTATTTTTTCTGAGCAAATTTCTTTAGCAAATGGGCATCGTGTGTGAAAACGACATCCTGAAGGTGGATTAATAGGACTTGGTATGTCACCTTGAATGACTTGACGTTTTCTTTTTTCAACAATATCGTGCTTTGGAATACTAGATATTAAAGCCTTTGTATATGGATGTAAAGGTTTACTATACAGATTATCTGAAGATGTATATTCAACTATTTTACCTAAATACATCACAGCTACATCATCTGAAATATGTTCTATAACAGACAAATCGTGTGCTATAAAAATATAAGAAAGATGATATTTATCTCTAAGATCCATCATTAAATTTAATATTTGACTTTGAATTGAAACATCGAGAGCGCTTACTGGTTCATCACAAATTATAATTTTAGGATTTAGTGATATTGCTCTTGCAATTCCTATTCGTTGACGTTGTCCACCAGAAAATTCATGGGGATATCTATCAATAAATTCTGGGTTAAGTCCCACTTCATTTAAAAGAGAAATAATTTTTAACTCTCTTTCATTTTTATTTGTATATAATTTGTGAATTTCAAATGGTTCAGATAATATTTCACGGATTGACATTCTAGGGTTTAAACTTGCAAATGGATCTTGAAAAACTATTTGAAATTCTTTTCTTAAATATCTAAGTTCTTTTTGAGAAAGTTTAGTAATATCTTTACCATTAAATACTATGGTTCCTGATGTGGGTTCAATTAATCTTAAAATAGTTCTTCCTAAAGTACTTTTTCCACATCCAGATTCACCCACTAAACCTAATGTTTTTCCTTTAGCTAATGAAAAAGAAACATCATCAACAGCATGAACTTTTGCAATTTCTTTCCCAATTAATCCTCCGTAAATGGGAAAATATTTAATTAAATTTTTTATCTGCAAAATATAGTCTGCAGTCATAAATCTTTCCTTTGTGAAGCAATTAAATGAAAAACTAAGGCTAAGCTTTAATGCAAGCCACAAACTTATTTTTGGAAATTTCATTTAATTTGGGTTCTGAAATTTTACATTCCTCTGTTGCTAATGAACACCTGTCTTGAAATCTACAACCTTTAGGTAATTTCGTCAGAGAAGGAACAATACCTGGAATAGTATTCAGACGATTTTTCTTTTCACCCAGTCTTGGAATAGAATTTAATAAACCAATTGTATAGGGGTGTTTTGGATTTGTAAATATTTCTTTTGTAGAAGCTTTTTCGACTATTTTTCCAGCATACATTACAACAACATCGTCACATGTTTCAGCAACAACTCCTAAGTCATGTGTAATTAAAATAGTGGACATTCCATTGTCTTGTTGTAAATTATTCATTAATGCTAATATTTGTGCTTGAATTGTAACGTCTAATGCAGTTGTTGGCTCATCAGCTATTAATAAAGCTGGTTTACAAGCTAATGCTATTGCAATCATAACCCTTTGTCGCATACCGCCTGATAATTGGTGAGGATAATCGTGAATTCTTTTTTCAGGAGAGGGTATTCTTACTTGTTTCAACATTTCAATTGATAAATTTTGCGCCTCTTTATAACTTACTTTTTTATGAGTTTGAAAGACTTCTGCTATTTGGTTTCCAATTGTATAAACTGGGTTTAGACTTGTCATGGGCTCTTGAAATATCATAGATATTTTATTTCCACGAATTGAGCGCATTTCTTTTTCATGAAAATCTAATAAATTTTTATTATCAAAAATAATTTTACCAGCCTTTATTTTTCCTGGAGGTGAAGGAATTAAACGCATAATTGATAAACTTGTTACACTTTTTCCGCAACCTGATTCGCCAACAATGCCTAAGGTTTTTCCTTTTTGGACATGAAAGGAACAATCATCCACAGCATTAACTTCTCTACCGGAAACGTTAAAGCTAGTGACTAAATTTTCAACAGTTAGAACGTTCTCTTCTTTCACGTTCAACCTCTCTATTATTATATTAATTTTTGTTTCCTAAACCAATTTCCTTTAACCTTTGTAACAAAAATTCATTGGCTAAGATAGGAGGAAATTTGGCGGGTCTTGATGGGGATAAACAATTTTTAAAGACATTCAATTCGCAATTCTCATAGGGATGAATAAAGAATGGCATTGAATATCTAGACACATTTTTTGCTGACTTAGGATTTACAACTCGATGGGTTGTGGATGGTACTATTTGATTTGTAATACGGGACAACATGTCACCAGAATCAACAACCATTTGACCTTTTTTAGTTTGAATTTCTAACCATTTTCCTTCTCTGGTTAAAATTTCGAGACCGCCTTCTGTGGCTTCGCACAAAATAGTCATTAAGTTAATATCTTCATGTTCACCAGCCCTGACAGCACCAGAGGAAAAATCGTTATTTTTTAGTGGAGGGTAATGTAACACTCTTAAAATAGTATTTCCATCTTTAGCCATTTTTGGTAAAGAGTCTTTTTCAAGACCTAGATACTCTGACATAGCTGATAGTAGAATAAGTGCCATATTATCAAGTTTAGAATAGAGTTCTAAAAATAAATTTTTAAATTGTGGCAATTCATTTGTAGGCCAAATATTTTTTTCAGACATTTGCTCAATAGATTTATTTGCAAAATGTTCTCTACCAATGTGCCAAAACTCTTTTAAATCACCTTTATCACTATTTTTTGCATGTTCGATGCCAAAAGAAACATACCCTCTTTGCCCAAGACCATCTGCAGCCGAATAATTCTTTTTTATTTGCAATGATAAATTAAATAATTTCTTAGCTTGATCGTAACAATCATTTATAAGAGTATTTTCTATTTCATGGTCTTCAACAATAACAAAGCCAAATTCTTGAATGGCTTTTCCAAAACTCCTAACGAAGTTGTTTTTATCTTTGATTGAACCATTTATGTATTCACTAATGCTAGTAATAGGAACCTGTTTCATTTAAATATCCTTAATATTATCAAATACGCTTAATAGTTTTTCTACCTGATCTCGTTTTTTTCTAGCTTTTGGACCTATTAAAACAAAACCTCTTCTTGCGGAGCCAAAAACTTTTTTTGCAATTTTTAAAACTGAATCGGGGGTTATGGATTGAACTATTTTAATTTCATCATCAACAGATAAGTTTGAATTCATAAAATAAGCAGTAGCTTCTCTGTTTAGTAAACGGAAAGGTGTTTCTTTTATTTGTTTTAAATCAAAGTTGTAACGAAATTTTATATGATTAACTTCTGATTCTAATGGTTTTTCTGTTATTATATTTTTTAATTCAACAGAAAGTTTTTCAAGTAATTCATTTAATTTATCTTCTGATACGGTAGCATCAATACTAAAAGTACCTATTTCTTTAAAAAATTGAGTATCACAACTTATATCATAAACTAATCCATATTTTTCTCTAATATTTGCTGGCAGTCTGGTACAAATTCCATCATCAAGTAATCTTTGGAGAAAAGTTATTAATACAATTTCTTCTGTTAATCCACCAGATGTTGGAAAAATAATTTTTATAGCAAATTGATTATCAGGATTATTTTGTAAGCATAAAGCGTTTTGGGGTTTTTTTAGTTGTGACAATTGTGGAATAAAGTTTTCAGCAAGTATTCTATTGGGATTAGAATTATTATTATGCTCCCAAATATTTCCAAAATATTTTTCAACATAATTTGTTACGTCATTTTCAGATTTAGAAGTGCAAATAGTAAGTACGCATCTTTCAGGCGAGTAAAAATCACGTCTTTTAGCTGAGAGTTCTTTTTCTGAGATTTTTTTAACAATATGCTCACTACCAATAATTGGATTACCTAATGGGTGATTAGCAAATAATGTAGACATGGATAATGATTCTGTATCAATACTGTCACCTGCTTCATTAAAATCAGAAGCCATTTCTTGTAAAATAACTGATCTTTCTATTTCAATATCAGCATAATTAGGATGTAAGAAAAAATCAGAAAAACATTCAATAGCTTCTAAAGTTTTTTCTGAGTCTCCCTTTATCCAATACGAAGTGTGCTCAACTCCAGTCATTGCATTTGTTTCGCTACCAAAAGACTCCATAGCTTTTGCCAATTCAAGTGAATTAGGATATTTTTTAGAACCACGAAACATCATGTGTTCTAGAAAATGTGAAACTCCATTTGTTTCTTCAATTTCATCACGAGCGCCAGTGTTTATATGCATTGATATTTCGAAATTAACAGTATCTGGAGTATGGCAATAAAAAAACTGCAGACCATTTTTTAATGTTTTTTTGTGTATTTTATATGTTAACATTTTAATTCTTTCTATTTAAAACAAAATAAGTAATTTGATTTAAAGCGTCTAAGGCTAATTTTTGTTTTTCAGAAAGTTTTAATATTTTAGCTATTTCATTTAGAGCATCTCTTGCTTTTTGTGAATAGAATTCAGCTAAATTGAAGGACTTTTCTAAACCACCACATTCTTTTACATTAAGAAGTAACTTTGATTTATCTTCAGGAGATATTTTACCATTCTCTAAAACTGAAGAAACAATAATATCAAGTTTTTTATTTTCAGATTGGAGAGAATAAATTAAAGGTAAAGTAACTTTTCCTTCTAATAAATCTGTTACAACTGGTTTACCTAATAGTTCTTCATTTCCTTCATAATCAAGACAATCATCAAAAATTTGAAATGCAAATCCTAAAAATTTACCATAATTAGCAAAATGTGTTGATAACTCTTGAGAAGCATTTTTTAAATAGCAAGGAGTTTTTGCACTTGCTTGAAATAGTATAGCTGTTTTTCCTGAAACAACTCTTTCATAATCAGATAGTGAAGTATCCTTTTTCCAAAGTAATTCCAGTTGAAATAGTTCGCTTTCACTCATAAAACGAATACATTCAGCAAAATCATCAATTAATTCTAATGATCTAGTTTTGACCATCAATCTACATGCTGCTGAATAGATTAAATCTCCGGATAATACGGCCGTTTCATCGCCCCAAATGGAATTTACGGTAGGTTTATTTCTTCTTAATGATGAATTATCAATAACATCATCATGCAAAAGGCTTGCGGTATGGATATATTCACATACAGAAGCTATTGGAAACTTAAATTCTCCATCATAATCTATTAATTGAGAACATAATAAAAATATTGCAGGTCTTATTCTTTTGCCACCTGAAGAAAAAATATGTGATAATACTTGGTTAGTAGGTTTGTTAGGTGTGAGAAGATATTCTATCAGCTTAGATTCCAGAATTTCTAAATCATTTTTAATTGTATCATAAAATTTAGGTAACATGTTTTTTATTTAATTCCATCTCTATTTAATTTGCATTAAAGTTTTGTTATTGAAGCTTTTTTAATTTTAAGAATTGCTTCAGTATAATCCTCATAATTAAAAACAGCTCCACCTGCAACAACAATATCTGTTCCTAATTGTCTTAAAAGATAGACATTTTCAGAATTAACTCCTCCGTCAACCATAATATCATACTTTAAATCATTCTCTTTTTTATATTTTGCAAGAGCTGAAATTTTTTTATGCACTAAAGACAAATGCATTTGTCTAGAAAAACCTGGATTTACAGACATGATTGTAATCTGATCAACTACTGGTAGGAGATATTCTATACTGCTCCAATTTGTTCCTGGATTTAAAGCAATACCTGCTTTTTTACCAGTTTCTTTTATTTTCATACAAATACGATGTGCATGTAAAGCAGTTTCTTGGTGAAAAGTTAAAATATCTGCTCCAGCATTTAAGTAGTCTTGAAAGACCTGATCTGGGTTTGTTACCATAATATGCACATCTAATTTCATATTAGTAATTTTTCGCATTTGTTCAATAAATGGGATTCCAATTGTAAGTAAAGGAACAAAGTGACCATCCATTACATCGAAATGTATGCTATCTGCACCGCTTATTTCAAGGCGTTTTACCTCATCTTCTAAGCGCATTAAATTTCCAGCAGCAATTGAGGGTGAAACTTTTATTTCTGATTTCATTTAAAGACCTTTTATTAAATAGGATTAACATAGGTGTGAATTAAAGTTTTTTCACCAACATTATTTTTCTCAAATTTGATTTTTAATCTATATCCTTGCGAACTTTTTTCTATTTCTCTAATTATTCCTTCACCGAAAACTTTATGTGATACGCGCTGCCCTTTTTTCCAAATATGCTCATCATTACCAGGGCCAATTTTTTGTTCATTTAATAGTTCATCACCTTTAAATATTCTTGGTTTATCAATAAATTTATTTGTGTTAGATATTTTACCAAATTCTTTTTTAATATTTGTATTATGATCTAAAATATCGATATATTTTTCCGGTATTTCACTAATAAAACGACTTTCTTGAGCTGGTAAGAAATCCTTATATCTATTTTTCTTGCAATTTGTTATTATTAAATTACTTTTAGCTCTAGTTATTGCAACATACATTAAACGACGTTCTTCTTCAATAGCTTCAGGTGAATCCAAAGAATTTTGATGCGGTAAAACACCTTCTTCCAACCCTGCTAGAATTATATTTTGATACTCTAGACCTTTAGCAGAGTGTATTGTCATGAGGGTGATAGCATTCGCACTTCCTTGTTGAACATTGTAAACAGTTGGTTCTATAGTAAGCATTGCTTGTTCAATAAATAAACTTAATTTTTCAAAACCATTTTTTCCTTCAAGGAATTCTTCATTATTACTATTTTCAAATTCTATGAGAGCATTTTTTAATTCTATGACGTTTAACCAGCGTTCATCAAAATCTTCGGGATGAGTTGATTTTAAATAAATTTCAAAATTTATATCAGATACAATTTGTGCTAAAGTTATTGATGGTTTATTATGATCTAAAATATTATTCTTCCATTTTTGATAATTCATAATAAAATCTTTAACGCCTGATAGAGACCGAGATAAATCATTTTCTAAAGTTCCATAAACAACTTCAGTAAGAGTTTTTAACATACTCTCATTTTGTTGAAGAGAGAGTTCTTTTAACTTTTGAACGGCTTTTTCTCCAAATCCACGGCGCGGTGTATTTATTACTTTAATAAGTGAAGCTTCATCTGTAGGATTAATAATTAATTTTAAATAACCCAATAAAATTTTTATTTCAGCACGTTCATAAAAACGAACTGAACCATAAATAATATAAGGTAACATTCTTCTTCTTAGTTCATCTTCTAAAGAACGGCTTTGTGCGTTTGTTCGATATAAAATACAAAAATTTGAGAATACTTCATTATTTTGAACGGCGGAATATATTTCGTTTGCAATATATTTTGCTTCTGTATATGGGTCTTCACAAGATTTAAATTTAATTTTTTTCCCATTTAAATTATTTGTAAATATTGTTTTATCTGCTCTTTTGAAATTATTTTTTATAACACTAGTTGCAGCTCCTATTATTTTATCAGAACTTCGATAATTTTCTTCAAGTTTAAAAATCTTGGTACTTGCATATTCTTTATCAAAGTTAAGAATAAAAGCAGGTTCAGCTCCTCGCCAAGAATAGATACTTTGGTCATCATCCCCAACTATAAATAAATTATTAGTGTGTGAGCTTAATATTTTTATTAATTTAAATTGAATAGGATTTGTATCTTGAAATTCATCTATTAGAAAATATTTGAAACGATTTTGCATTGATTGTAAAACAGAATTATTGTTTTCTAATAATTTATACATTTCTAACAATAAATCATTAAAATCCATTGCGTTTTGTTTTTTTAAATTTCTTTGATATAAATCATAAACTTTTTGGATAAGTTCAGGATCGTAGTATTCACCAAATTGTTTTAGTTGATACTGATTTTCTTTAGTAATAATATCTGCATTATTTTTTATATCTCTTAAATATTCTTCAGGAGTTAACCCTAAATTTTTTATTTTATCAATTTTGGACTTAACTGTACTTACTGATAATAGTTTATCTGGAATATTTAATTGTTTTAATAAATCTTTTAATAAGCTCTTTTGATCATTATCATCATAGATTGTAAATCCTGGTTGAAATCCAGCTTGTGATGAATATATTCTTAAAAATCTTGCACAAAAAGCATGGAAAGTAGAAATAATTAAATTTTTTGTATTACGCTCTCCAATATATTCATTGATTCTTTCTTTCATTTCTTTAGCGGCTTTATTAGTAAATGTAACTGCCAAAATGGATGCGGACGGGATTTTTTCTTCTGTTATCAACCAACCAATTCTAGAACAAATAACTCTTGTTTTACCACTTCCTGCTCCAGCATAAACTACAGCTGGCCCATCTTTATGAATACAAGCTTGGTATTGCGCTTTATTTAATAATGATAGATCAAGTGAGCCTGTTTCTTTATGCATAGAAGTATCCTATATAAATTGCGAGAAAAATATCATTTCTTTTTTTTAGATTTTTTCTTTTTGCGTTTTGCAGTTTTATTTTTGTTTGGTTCATTTTTACTATTAATATTTTTCCTTTTAAGATTTTTCACGGCTGCGAGCCCTGAGGAACCTATAGCTAGTCTTCTAATTTTTTTCAAATACTGTTCTTCAAGTGCAGCAGCTCTGGATTTATGTAAAAGATCTGAATAAAGAGGATTATTTTCTATATTAGAAGTTAAAAAAACATGTTGGTGTTCTTGATCAAAACCTTTCTTTTTAAAGAATTGGACAGCCCTATTATTACTAGGATCTGTATCAGCCATAATAATTCTAACACCTTCATTTTCAACAAAAGCTTCAACAACCTTATCTATAAGCTTGCTTGCAACACCTTCTCTTTGCCAATTGGGATGCGCACAAAGCCAAACAATATAACCATAACTCCAAGCTGTTCCTGGTTTTGACATCACTGTACCTAAAACAAAACCGACAATCCGCTCGTCTTCAGCATCTATTCCTTTTTGAAAATCATCATTTTCTGCTACCAAACAATAATCGCCGTCGGTATTAAACATGCTTGTAACTTCATATTCATCCCAACCTCTATAGAGCATTGGCCATAAATCAGCTCTAAAGCAAGTTTCACCAAGGTTATAGGCTTCGGCTAGATCTTGGATTTCCATCTCTCGGATAGAAAAACTGCGTTTTGAATCAAGATTTTTCTTTTCTTCTTTTGCCTCTTCTTTTTCCTTTTTTTCTTTTGCAGTCATAAAAACCCTTTATTAACTAAATAATTTTATTTAGCTATTTCATAAGGGGAGCAAAACACAAAATTTGGTCCCATTTCAATCTCAATTTTACCGTCTTTTGAATCTAACAGATCTCCATCTAATGAATAAAGGCTATTTTCATAAGAAGTGATAACTGCTTGTTTAAATTTAACAGAATAGACATGAGAAAAATTGTAGATATCTCCACCCAACAAAGATTTTAGTGCACCTTTAATAAGTTTTTTGCCTTTTTCAGAAATAGCTATCATTTCAGCATATTCATCGCCTAATTGAACTTTTTTGAAAAATTGGTTGGTTAAAGGGAGTTTTTTAACTGTGGAGGCAAAAATAAGACTAAATTCATCAGGGTTTTTTATAGTTGAAGATTTATGTTGCCATATTTTATCTGGGAAGGTTTCAATTGCCATTTTTTGTTGTTTAACTATCTTTTTGAATTCTCCATTAATTTTCCCTTTTAACAAGCCATCAACAATATAACTAGTTATTTTTATTGCAGCTCCTAAAGAATTTGTTTTGTCTTTATAAAACTCTTCTAAAAATGATGTAGCAATCCCATTTGCAAAGATAAATCCAAGTCGCCCATTGACATGTAATGTACTAAGAATAGCTTCATTCAGAACTTGTTTTTTATGGATGATTTTTAATGTATCTTCTAGGCAAGTAAGGGCTTCGGTTTTCATACCCAAGTTTTTAGCAAGAAAATTAATGGTTCCGCCTTTTAGAAGCAGAATTTTTGGTAGAGGATCTGAGCCGTATGCGCTGTAGAGTGCTGATAGAACTAAACTTATGCTCCCATCTCCGCCAACAATCCCAACAAGATTGATCTTTCTGGCATGAAACTCTTGGCACACTTGGTGTAATTGCTCAACAGAGTGAGTAACCTCCATTTGACCATAGTGAGCTAGCGTGTACCAAAGACGAGTATTGTACTCTGGATTTTGTTTTATAATCTTTGCAAAAGGGTTGGAAATAATTCCGACTCTGAGCATTGTGAATTCCTTATCAGGGAGTAGGCCCTATGGCTCGTAAGAAAGAGATTGTTCCAGCTGATGATGAAAAGCAAACAAATGATTCAAATAAAGCGAACAAAAGATCTTTTGTTCGGGTTTCTGGGCATGAAGGTCAGAAGGCAAAAAAATCAAATGTAAAAGCAAATTCCAACTCCAAAAGCAAAACCTCAATTCTTCTCGATGCAGAAGTGATTGATGATGAAAATGATGATAAAGAGAATTTATCAAAAGAAAGACAAGATATAATAGATATTGGTAATTATAAAGACTCTGAAAGTGAAGTTATTTTAGATGACTCAGATATTTTGCCAGCTTTGCAAGATGAAGAAGAAGATGAGGATGATGAAGACTTAGATGACAGCCTAGATATCTCAAATCAAGAAAGCGGTTTGATTACAACCAATGCGCTGCAAAAATATCTGGCGGAACTGCGTAAATACTCTCTTATGACCCGTGAAGAAGAGCGGGAAGTAGCAATCAAAGCCTACGAAGAACATGATATAGAGTCTAGAAATAAATTAGTTACATCAAATTTAAGGCTAGTAGTTAAAATTGCAATGGAGTACAGGAGAGCTTATTCACAGATTTTAGATCTTATTCAAGAAGGAAATGCTGGCCTTGTTCAAGCTGTGAATCGTTTTAATCCCTATAGAGGAGTAAAGCTATCAACCTATAGTGCTTGGTGGATAAGAGCATACATTTTAAAATTTCTTATGGATAATAAAAGTTTGGTAAGAATGGGAACGACCGATGCGCAAAGAAAATTATTTTTTAGGCTTAGAGGCGAAGCTGAGAAATTGTATGCATTAACTCAAAAATTTGATGCAAATTTATTGGCTGAAAAAATAGGAGTACAACCCCAAGATGTTGTTGAAATGCAACAACGACTTACAAAGAATGATGTTTCTTTAGATTCACCAGTTGGTGATGATAGCGATACTAGGCAGGTGGATTTATTGTTTTCTGATTCAGAAGAAGCAGATGTTTCTTATGAAAGAGAGCAATTATTAAAGATTTTAAGAAAAGAAGTTGCGTTCATAGAAAAAGAATTAAATGAGAGAGATGCCTTTATTTTTCATAATAGAATTATGTCTGATGATCCTATTACCCTTCAAGATGTTGGAGATAAATATGGTATTACTCGAGAAAGAGCTCGCCAACTAGAAGCAAGAGTTATTAAAAAAATAAAAGATAGAATAATAGCAGCAGGTATTTTAAAATGAAAAGAAGGTTTTTTTTTTTCATCCTGTTTTTTTTAACAATACAGTCTTGTTATTCCATTGAGAGCAAAAATCTAAAAATAGTTACTTTAGCGCCTAATCTGACAGAAATTATATACGCTCTAGGTGAAGAAAATAAATTAGTTGGAAATACAATTCTGTGTGATTATCCTTTGCAAGCTAAAACTATTTATAAAATAGGAAATTTCAATAATCCTAATGTAGAAAGAATTATTACTAAGGGCGCAAATATTGTTTTTGCAACAGAAGGAAATCCTGATGATAAATTGAAATTTTTAGAAAAAAATAATATAAAAGTTATTAAATTTCAACCTCAAACAGTAAACGAAATTTCAGATATGATTTATACTATTTCTAAAGAGTTAGGTGTAGTTAATAAAGGTAATGAATTAGTTTTTCAGATTAAAAATAGTATTGAAAAATTAAAAAAAATGAGTAAAATTAACAAAAGAAAGTTTGTATTTATACTGCAGTTTGAGCCTATTTATACATTTAGTGAAAATACCTGGATAGGTAGTGTTTTTAAATTAGGTGGTTTTGAAAATATTATTGGGAATAGTTCTATACGATATCCTAAGATTAGTGATGAGTTTTTGTTAAAAAACAAACCCGAAATTTTTTTTATTGGTGGTATTGAAGGGAAGAGTAAAGAAGAATCTATTGAAATATATAACAAAAAACTTGGGAAATTATATGGAAATTTAAAAGAAAAATTTAACATAGTTATTGTTCCTAAAGATATTTTAGTTAGACCAGGACCGCGTATAATAGACGGAATAAAATTTTTAGAAAGTATAAAAATTGAAAAATAAATTATCTTTAAAAGTATTTTTATTATATGTAATCTTTTATATTATTTCGACCATCATAAATATTCTTTTTGGCTCTACCGATCTTTTTGATAAGGAAAATTTTGAGAAAAATTTTAATATTTTTATAAAAATTTTCGAATTGAGAATTAATAATTTTTTTACTGTCTCGTTTATTGGAGCAACTTTAGCTTTTTGTGGAAATATCTTACAAAATATTTTAAAAAATCCTTTAGCTGATCCCTTTATATTGGGTATATCTTCTGGGGGGACATGTATAGTAGCTTTTTTAATGCTTTTTCCAATACCTTCTTCCTTATTATCTTATACTATTAATATAAGTTTTTCTTTTCAAACAATAGCAGCATTCGTAGGTTGTATGTTGTCATTTAACTTTATTTTGATATTACGTAGAAAAATAAAATCAGTAAATGATGAATATGTATATCCAGTAATTGGAATAATTATAAATACTTTTTTATCTTCTATTATATTATTTATTTTTTCCATTCTAAAACCAGAAAAACTTTCTGAAATACATAATTTTTTGATTGGTTCTATACAACCTTTAAGTTTTTATGAAATATTAGTTGTCATAATTATTGCAATTTATCCTGTGAATAAGTTAATTCAACTTAGCAAATATTTTAATATTATTCAGTTTGGTGATGATTTTTCTAAATCTATGGGTATTAAACCAGAAAAAATTAGGAAACAGTGCATATTTTATGTTTGTATTTTAATTTCAATAACGGTTTCTATTGCAGGAATTATTAGTTTTATTGGATTGATTATCCCTCATTTAGTCAGAAAAATACATAGAGTTGATTCAAAAAGTGAACTTTTTATTTGTACTTTTTTGGGTGCAATAGTATTATTAAATGCTGATACATTGTCGAGGGTATTATTAAGTCCAGCACAGCTTCCTGTGGGTATTTTTACCGCTTTAATTGGAGCTCCATTTCTAACAATGATTTTATTAAAAAGATATAAGATATGAAAAAAATTAGTATTTTTGCAAAAGATCTTGCTTACGCAATAAATTCTAGTAACATAATATTCCGAAATGTAAATTTTAACTATCAAGAAGGAGATATTATTTGTCTTCTTGGTAGTAATGGAGCTGGCAAAAGTACTTTACTTAAAGTATGTTCAAACATTCTAGAGCCTACTTTTGGAGTATATGACATAATTGAGGATAATATTGTTTTACAATCAAATGAAACAAAAATTAAAATTGTGAAATGGTTACCTCAGAATTTAGCTAGGCCAGAAAATTTTAAAGTTAATGAGTTTTTAACTTTAGATTTCTCATTGCAGTATAATTCAGTTGAAGAGATAAAAATTGAATGTTTAAAAGATTTAGAAATTTCACATTTATTGTTTACTGATTTAGATAAATTAAGTGGTGGTGAATGGAAAAAAGTTCAACTTACAAGAATTTGGTTAACTAACTCAAGAATTATTTTTATGGATGAACCTGATTCTGATCTAGATGTAAAAAATAAATATTTTCTTAAGGAGTTTTGTTTAGAATATGTCAGAAAAAATAAAGCTATATTATTTATAATTACACATGATCTAAATTTTGCTAAAAGTATAGCAAATAAAATTTGTGCTATTAAAAATGGTTTATGGATCTGGAATTCTGAAGCAGAACATTTTTGGAGTTCTAATCTCAAAGAGAAATTATATGATATTTATTGAAAATAGCTAAGGATATATAAAGTATGAATATTAAAGATAATGAAAAAAATGATATCATAGATGCTGAATTTGTAAATTTATCTGAAGATAAAAGTAAAAAAACTCAAAATATTGAGGATGATATAGGTGCTTATAAAGAATTAGATAAATATAATTTCAATATAAATAGTAATGAAAAATTTAGAGATCAAAGACCAAATAGTTTTAATTCTTATTTCTATTCTTTTCAGAGTAAAGAAAAAATAAAGTTACAAAAAATTTCTCTTTTTAAATTGATTTTATTATTACCCTTTTTACTTCTAGCATTTTCTATATTTATATTCTTTGGTCTTATAGCTTTTGTCATTTTTTTGCCTAAAATTTATAAATTTTTTAGAAAAAAAGGAATTTCTGGTTTAAAAATGGATTATAATTTTATAAGAGGGCTATTTAGTCACTTCAGGGTAAAATGAATTAAGTAATATATTTTTAATAGGTGCGACAATGCCACTACATGCTCCTGAATTTCCTCCTGAACTCAAGTGGGTTAACTCTGACTCTTCCCTAACATTAGAAAAATTTAGAGGTCATCCAATTTTACTGCATTTTTGGACCTTTGGAAGTATTCATGCATTTCAAGTATTATCAGAGTTAAAAAAATTAGAAGATGAATTTAGTAAAAAAGGATTAGTTGTAATTGGAATTCAAAATCCAAAATATTTTCATGAAAGAAATTATGAAAATGTTAAAGAAGCTTGTCACAGATTAAATATAAATCATCCTGTTATTTTAGATGAAGAAATGCTTATATATAAAAAATTTGCAATAAGAACTTTGCCATCATATGTATTAATTGATCCTGAAGGAAATATTATTGTTTCAACTTCTTGTGATAATAGATATGAATATTTAAGAGAAAAGATTTCTTCATTAGTAGTAGGTAAAAATCTTCCAACATTTGATCTTTATAATTGGTCAGCATTTGATGATAAATTTAATTTTCGATACCCAACAAAGGCTGTGGCTGCATTAGTTCAAGATAAATTATACTATTTTATATCTGATACTTTTAATAATAGAATTGTTCAATTAACAGAAGAAGGTCAATTTGTAACTTCTTTTGGGGAAGGAATATTATATTCTCCTCTTGGCTGTTGTATTTGGAAAGATTTTTTAATTGTGTGTGATTCAGGACATCATCGGGTTATTGCATTTGATTTAGAAGGAAAACCTCAAAGAAAATATAAGGTTTTAGCTGGAAAAGGTGAAAAAGGGATTTTTGAATCTCGCTCTGAATATGACGCAAAGTCAGCTCCTTTAAATTTTCCTTCTGATGTTTGTGTTTGGGGAGAGCATTTAGTAATTGCTTGTTCTGGTAGTCATCAAATTGTACAGTACATTTATAAAGACGATTCCATCATACATATTGCAGGTTCTGGAAAAGAAGATCTGCAAGATGGCCCTGCAACTCATGCAGCTTTAGCTGGGCCTTCAGGTATAACTGCTATTTCAGAAAGTGTATTGGCGTTTACTGATAGTGAAACTAATTCAATTAGATTGATTATAAAAAATTGGAATGAAACTGGTAAAACAATGATTGTAAGCCTCGTCGGTGGTGGTTTAGCAGAATTTGGATTTTCTGATGGACTCGGTGCAGAAGCTAAAATGCAGCATCCTTTGAGCTGTGCTTGGAGTCCAAATACACAAAATATTTATGTGATAGACTCTTTTAATAATGCAATGCGTATTTACTCTTTAGGAAAAGATTATTTAGGAACTGTGCCATTGTCTGACGAGTTAAATGAACCAGCTGGAATTAGTTGGTATTCTGGAAACTTAATTATTACAGATACAAATTCGCACAGAATTTTATTAATTAAAGAAACTGATATCATACAAAGAAATAACACAAACTCTATTGAGCCAGCAAAGATAAATAAAATTTTTAAAGGTCCTTTTGCTAAAATAACTGATTATTCGAAAAATAATATCAACCAGAATTTAGTTTAAAATTAACAAAATTAAAAAATGTTTTTTTATTATTATATTTGTTGCCTAAATGTCTTTCATTTAACCTTGATTATATTTAAAATAAAGAATATTTTGTAACTGTTATAGATGGATTTTTTCCTGTTTAATAAAGGAAGACTTATGGCTAGTTACAACAAAGTTTTAATTTGTACCGATTTTTCAGATGCTAGTATAAAATCATTCGAAAAGGCTTTTCCTCTAGCAAAGCTGTTTAATTCTGAAATTCATATTTGTCATGTTGTCACACCAGTAGCCTCAATTCCTGTTCATGGTTATTATTATCCAATGAATATCGATTTAGAAAAAGAAGCTATGGCTGAAGCAGAAGAAAAAATGAAAATGCTCATAGAAAATAGACCAATTAATAAAGAAAATATTCATATCTTTTTTTCTGATCCTAAAGAGGGAATAGTTGCTTTTGCAAAAGAGCTTAATATTGATTTAATAATGATAGCAGGACATCATCATTCATTTATTGGTATGTTAGGATCAACCGCAAATTATGTTGCAAATAAAACCTACTGTGATGTTTTGATTATTAATCAATGAGAAGGTTCTTTCCATTCATTTTTTAAGATTGAGTACATATACAGATCATAAAAACTTTTATCCTTATAGAAGAAATTCCTCCTTGTGCCTTCACGCAACATTCCAATTTTTTCTAATAAAGCCCAACTTTTAAGGTTTTCTGTAACACAGAAAGCCTCTATTCTTTCTAAAGTATAGTTTTCAAAAGCATATTTCATTAGACATTGAACAGATTGTATAGCAATTCCCTTGCCCCACCATTCCTTGCTTAGTACAAAGCCTAATTCATAAGTGTAAGGGGATGAAATATGTTTAGGTAGCAGTCCAACTGTTCCAATTATTGTTTTTCTATTTTTATCTATAACCTCTATTCCTAAGTTACTAATTGGGAATTTTTTTGTAAGTAATATTATCCTTGTTAAATAATCATTAGTATCATGAATATCTTTGTGAGATTCCCAATTTAAATATTTCGATATTTCCGGGTCTTTAGTAAATTGAAAAATATCATTACTATCTTTTTCACATAATGTTCTCAAATTAAATCTATTTGTATTAATACTTATCATATAACGCCTTTTTGATAGTTCTTAATTTTATTTTACTTTTAAAGGAATGTCTAAAATTTTCTGTTTTAATTTTTGTCAAATTTTATTTTATAATTTTTTATCAATTGACAAAAGAAATAAATTTGTATAGATTTAATCGTTATTTTTTGAAAAATTTAAAATTTATTCAGAATAGGAGCTTGTTTTGCGACGTGTTTTTTATTTATTTACTTTATTAATTGTTAATTTTCCATCTTTTGCAAATGAAATTAATTTTGTTTGTGTAAATAATAAGAACCAGTATCAGTTTTTATATCACACTAATCAATTAGAAGGTAATTATGGAAGCTGGAATTATTTATCGAGAAAAATTAATCAAAATTATATCTTGTACATTAGATTATTTAAAATAAATAATAGTATTGATTTAAAAAAACTTCAAGATTCTTGTAAAAACTTGTTTGGAATTGAATACAAATATCTCCAAGCATTTGACCCCGAAGATTGGGAAAATAATATTTATTTAATTTCAAAGGAAAATTCTTCAGTAATTGAAGGATATGGAAAATTTAATATTTATTGTAGAAGTTGCTTAGGTAATAAAAAAATTTCTTACGCACTAGTTGAATTTAAAGATGGATTAAGTGATGCAAAGAAAATTTTTAGTGCAGTAATAAAAAATTAAATTTTATGCTGAATTTTTATCTTTTTTTATAACAAAATTTGATCTCAACTTCCATAAATCATTTGGATTATTTAAACGTCTTTTATTTTCTAAAACATCATATTTCAATTTTTCAATTTCGCTTTTAATTTTTTCAAGCTCAATTTTTAAACTATCTAAATAAATTTCATTATTACCTTTTCTATTTTCAAATGAATTATTTTCTAAGTATTTTCTTAAATTTATAGAAGCAGAAAAAAAATTATTCTCACTATCTAAGTTTTTAATCAGTTCATAGTGAAGAAGATTTTTAATTAAATCATTAAATTCTTCTTCTTTTTTTATAACTTTTTCATTTATTAATTCTGGAATTAAAATTGATACTGAGTTGTTATTAGAAAATTTACTTATTAGAAATTTCGATACTGTATTTACATTTCTAAATTTTCTTCTTCGTAAAAATTGTTCTAAGTTTTTCAAGTTCTTACTTTTCATAAAAACTCCTAAAAATACTAATATTTTTATCGGTTTTATTCTCATTATTCTATACTATATTTGTAAAATATTTTTTAAAATATGAATATAAATAGTATTTTTTAGTCAACTTTTGATTTAATTTTATAATTAAATTGCAGTGGTTACTCTAAACATCTAGAAATGGCTTATCTATTAAAATCAGAAGCAAAAAATGGGGTGACTGAGGGGACTCGAACCCCCGAATGATGGAATCACAATCCATTGTCTTAACCGCTTGACTACAGTCACCATATGAAGTGGAAAAGGAATACTTTACAAAAATATATGTGTCAAGCAAAGAGTAGCAAACTCTTTAGTTAAATAGAACTCTATGTTATTATAGAACAATTTTTCTCAAGTAAGCAACTAATATGAGGAAAGTAAGGAATGGAGCAACTAAAAATTGAAAAAATGCGGAAATTTTATGATACTTTTCCTTACCCCAATCGACCCATTTTTCAGTCTCCAGCTTTATTAATGCAATTGGTAGCGCATGGTGGGTTTGCTCAATCAATATTAGAGGATAATCTTACTTTCCCTAAAAAAATTAGAGATATATATAGATCTTATGCTCATTTTGGAAGGCTAAAGCGAAATCAAGTGCTAAGGCAATCCATGAGATTTTTAGAAGGAAGATTTGGCAAAGAAAAAAGAATACTTTTAGTTGGTTGTGGAACTGATGAGCCTTTACTATTCAGGAAATTGCATCTTGGAAATGAAATTATTGGAATTGATCTTAGTAAAAAAGCTATTCGAAAAGCCAGAACAAAAATATCTTTTCACTCATTTTTGTATAGCATTTTCTGTTTCCGAAAACTCAGAAAAGTAGAGCTATTAGTTGGGAATGCTGAAATGGTTCTAAGAGAAAAGGCTTTAGGGGATTTTGATTACATCCAGTGTTTTGGTGTTTTACATCATCAGCCAGAACCCTATTTTTTGTTAAAATCAATGGTTGATAAGCTAAAGAAAAATGGTTTACTAAGGCTTATGGTTTATAGTTATCATGGTAGAAAATTAGAAAGAAGAATTCAAAAGCGCTATGCAGAAATTTGGGATTTATTTTTACAAAGACGAATATTTCGAACTAAATTATTTACAAGTTTTTTTAAATTAAGATTTTGGCAAACTCTCAATTTTTTTGGAGTATTTTCATCTACCTTTTACCGGTTTCGCTATTTAGGATTTGGCTCTGCATGTATTGCAGATGCATTTATGCATCCAAGTGATCCTGGTATACCTTTAGGTGATATCTATGATATGGCATTATCACTTGGGTTGAAGCTCATTTATTGTGAGGGAAAGCTTGAAAGTGAAGGTTATTTATTTGGATTTGATAACCCTAATGAAATTTGGGAAAAAATTGTTGAAGCTGATAGTAAACAAGATTTGTTAACAAATCCAATTCTGATTTTTAGTAAGGTGTAAATCATTGCTGCAAGATTCCTCGTATTGTCATTTATTTTTAAACTCTAATCCTTGGTTTTCTGCTGTTAGTGATTATAGCCTACAGCTTTGTAATTTTTTATATAAGAAAGAGAAAATACTTTATTGTGCGGAAGTTGGTAGCACACATATGGATAAAAAGTGTGCTGAATTAGGAATTTCATTTGTTCATGTACCTATTCACAATCAAAATGTATATAATTTCATTGTAAGCTTTTTTATTATTATAAATATTTTATTTAAAAATAAAAATACATTAAAATTTATATGGGTTTTTGAAGGGCGAGAACATACTCTATGCTGTATATTGAAATTATTACTTCCTTTCTTATTTAGAAAAATAAAAATAATACGAGTTAGAGGACAAGCACAACGAGTAAAGAATAATATTTTTTCTAAATTTGTTTACAATGTTTTAACTGATAAAATTATTTTAGCTGCTCAATGTGTTAAAGATAGATTTGGTTTTGATCTTAATAATAAAAAAACTATTATTCAGCATTACTGCAAAGATACTATTTTCTCAAAAACTGACAGTAATAGGTATTCTTTTAATGATAATTTTCAAGATATATGTCAAAATAAGTTAGTTTTTATTTTGATTGGGAGATTTGATGAGGTTAAAGGACATAAAAATATATTAAACTCTTTTTTTAATGCAAAATTTAAGACTAATGCACAATTAGTTTTATTGGGATATAAAGCAAATTTAAATCCAAATGAAATATATAAAGATTATTTGGAAAAATTTGGGCAAGGGAAATTTTCAGAAAACATTTATTTTTTAGAGAATAAAGAAAATACTAAACAAGTTTTTTTGATAGAAGATAAAATAAAAGATTTAAATCGTTTGCTTGCTGTTTGTAGTTTTGGTGTAATACCTAGTTTAGAAAGTGAGGTAATATGCCGAGTTGGTGTAGAGTTATTACAGAATTCAGTACCAAGCTTATATTCAAATGCAGGAGCATTATGTGAAGTTTTTAGTGACTTCCCTGAGTTTAGTTTTACTGCTGGCAACGAAATTGAACTAATTAAATTGTTAGAACATTCAGAAGACATTTTTCTAAATAAAAATAAATATATGGATTTAAAAAAGAAGACTTTTAATATTGGTTTTAATAAATATTCATTAAAAGAATTAAAAAATATTTATGAATTTATAAATAGTCAATAATATGCCTTTTTCTCCTTTGATTAATTAGTTTAGAATTAAAAATATTCTAAAATCATGAAAGAAAAATATGTATGTTAATTAAAATTCTTACTTTATTCGTTTGTGTTTCTAGCTTAACAGCATTATCTAAATCACTTTTAAATTTTTGTTATGAAGATCAAGATTCTTATCCATGGGTTTTAAAAAATGGTACTGGTCTCAACATAGAGCATTTAGGATTAGTAGCAAAAAAATTAAAAATTAGTACAAAATTTATACCAATGCCTTGGAATAGATGTCTTGAAGAATTGCGGAAGGGTGAAGTGGATGGAGCCTTTGCTGCAAGTTTTAAAGCAGAAAGAATAGAATTTGGCTACTATCCTACACAAAATCACAAACTTGATGGTAAGATTGATGATTCTAAAAGATTACATACTAATCAGTATTCTTTATATGTGCTAAAAGGAGAAAATAAAGTTAAGTGGGATGGTAAAAATATTTCAGGCTTAAGTACTGTTGGATCATTAACTGGGTATTCTATTAATGAATTTTTTGTAAAAAAGAATATAAGGGTTGATGATGGAACTAGATTGCCTATCAGCATTTTAGAAAAATTACTAAATAAAAGATTTATGGCTGTTGCTTTGCAAGATAATAGAGCTGATTATATAATAAATTCTGATCTTAAGCTTAAAAATAAAGTATTAAAATTAGTTCCTCCACTTGAAAAGAAATCGTATTTTTTAATGATTTCAAAAAAATTTATGGAAGAAGATACTGTTCTGGCAAATAAAATTTGGGATACAATAAAAGAAGTAAGAGAATCTGATGAGTTTCAAAAGAGAAGTAAAGATTTTTTAAAATAAGAAATATGCAATTATATTATTAATATTTTAATTTATATTCTAAATTATTAATGTTTCTATATTCTTTGCTTTTTCTTATTACTAATATTGGAGCAATATATAATACATCTGATTTTAGTATTTTCTCATATCTTTTATTACTTGATTTATTTACTTTAAAATTACCGTCGTAGAGTAAATCAACTATCCCAATTTTTTTTACTGGAATGCTTTTCTCAACAATTATTGCTAGTTGATTTTTCATAAAAGAAATTGAATCTGCTGAATGTGCTACGCCACAAACCCAATCTCCTAAATTTAAAAATGGAGATAAGGAATTATCACTGACAAGATGTTTTATAGTATTATTATAACGCTTTTCGAAGAAATTAATATCTTTTATGGCATTTATAGGATCTTTTTCTTTGGTATTTTCTTCTACCTTAAGAATATCCTCAAGCAAAGGTTTCTCCCCACTGCCCGTAAGAAGCCATTCTAGGTTTAAATTCTTAACGCCTTCGGAAACTAGTGCGTTAAATATAATTTGGATTTTATCTTTACGGCTAGGCTTTGTGTTTGCTTGCTCATAGCGCGAGAAAATTTGGCGATCTATTTCATATTTTTTTTGGAAATATAATTTTGATCTTCCTGTTTGTGTCCTACATGCAAATAAGCGGCCTCCAAAAGTTTCTAAAATTCTATCATCCATTATATAGCCTCAGTTAGTAATATCCTTTTAACCATACCCAAAAAAAGTAGATTACTCATTTTTAACTATTCATCAATTCATTTTTTAAAAATTCATCATCTAATTTTGATGTAAAAAAAAATAATAATGAATATTTTATATAAAATTAATTAAAGTAATAAATGATTATCATCTATATTATTTTTAATAATTCGAAATTATATGAATATATATTAGTTTTTATATTAGGAAAATTGAAAAATGAAATCAACTACTTTTATATTAACAAAAACAAGTCGTGTGTGTGCTTAAAGCTTATTTTAAAAAGAGGTGATATTTAATTACAAAATAAAAATTTTTACTCATTAAATATTTAATTTTATTGCACAAAAAAAATATTGATTTTAGATTGATTTAAAAAAAACAAAAATGTAAAATGCCATGTACGGTTTTTGAATGTATATTTATTATTTAGGAAATAAACAAAAAATTTAAATATTCTAATTAAGTGCAAAAACATGAATAGACTAGTTTTTTTATTTAAAAATTGCTCTGTATTATCTACAATTGTAATGTGTGTCACAATATACGTAATGTAGGGTAGTATAAAGTTAATTGTAGATTGAACATAAATCCTAATTTTATAAGTATTTCATGGCAACTTTGAAAATCGTTTATAGGTCTAAAATTTTAATTTAATTACTTTTCTTAAATGGTATTTTTAACCAATAACTTAAAAGTTAAATACTAAATTATGGAATATATGGTTCTAAATTATATATGGTTCTAAATTTGTTTTAAAAATATTACTTATCATTAAAAGAAGAAAGGAGTTTAAATTGAATTTAGTCAATGAATTTATTGCAAATATAATTTATAAGAAAAATTTAAAAAGTATATTAGATAAAAAATCTATATGTGTGAGAAAAATAATTGTAGGCTCAATGGTTGAAATTTCAAAATATTATGAAGATAAATCTATAAATTTTCTATATAAATTAAATCATAATAACCTTCTTTTTGTTGATGCTAAAAAAATACTAACAGTATTTAATGATATTTTGATATTTTTAATTGATAATTCTTTTTCTGATTCAAGTATATGGTTTTGTACAAATGAAATTCTTTATAAAGGAAAAATTTACATCAAATTTAAAGTTGGTACAAATGGATTTTATATAAGTAAAGAGTATTTAAAGATTTTTTTTAGAGAAAATATTGAGGAAAATTTTCGGATTTTGGATAAAAATATTCAAAATTTTTCTTTAGTTAAAAAAACTATTCAGCTTCATGGAGGTGAAATTAATTGTTCTTCAGAAGTAAATATAGAATATCCTAACGGTATGATTGAATTTCATTTCACCCTACCAACGTCTAATGAATACTTTAGGAATAGAGCAACTTTATTGCCAAAAAATATTTATCAGCTTTTTAAATATAATCATTTTTTTTCTAATGCTAAAAATTAATTCTAAGTTCGGATTCTTTATAGAAGAAGTGTAAACTACTCTGATTTATTGGTTTAATATGGATTACTTTTTCATTATTAATTTTGTAATCGCTAGTCTTTACGATAATGCTTTGATTATTTTCCTTATCTAAAGCATAAATTAATGTCTCATGACCAATACATTCTGTCATTTTAATAATTACTTTTTTTGAAAAAGATTCAGCTTCTTTAAGAATTTTAAAATTTTCTGGTCTTATACCAATTATACAATTTTGAGTAGGCCAAGTAACATCATTTAGAAATATTTTCGCACTATCAAAAGACATGAAATTCATTGGGGGATTTCCAATAAAACCTGCGACAAATATTGAAGAAGGATAATGGTAAAGTTCTAGAGGGGAACCTATTTGCTCAATTTTACCTTTATTTAATAAAATGATTCTATCAGCCAAAGTCATTGCTTCAATTTGATCGTGTGTTACATATATGCTTGTCGTTTTTACATTTGAATGAATGTTTTTAATTTCAAATCGCATTTGAGTTCGTAATTTAGCATCTAAATTACTAAGAGGTTCATCAAATAAAAATACGTTAGGCTCTCTCACTATCGCTCTGCCCATAGCTACACGTTGTCTTTGACCACCACTTAATTGACTTGGTTTTCTATTTAGGAGATCTTTTAATTGCAATAGTTCTGCTGCTTTTTGAACTTTATTCTGTATTTCAATTTTAGGAACTTTGTGAAGTTTTAGCCCATAAGCAATATTATTGTAAACTGTCATGTGTGGATACAAAGCATAATTTTGAAATACCATTGCTATTTTTCTATCTTTAGGCTCTAAATTTGAAACATTCTCACTCCCTATTATTACTTCCCCTTCAGTTAAATTTTCTAGTCCAGCAATTATTCTTAATAATGTGGACTTACCGCATCCGCTAGGACCTAAGATAACAATAAATTCTCCATCTTTTATATCAACACAAATATTATTTAGTATTTTATTATTATGATAGTATTTAGTAATATTATTTAATTTTACATTAGCCATATTTAACCTTTACTTTTATTTTTCTGAGTCAATTAATCCTTTTACAAACCATTTTTGCATTATAATAACAACAGTAAGAGGAGGAGCCATTGAAATAATAGCTACCGCCATTACTTTATTCCATTGAGTTGTTCCATCGTGCGCAATCATTTGAGTTAAAGCTATAATTATTGTATTCATACTTTGTTTAGTTGTTATCAATAGTGGCCATAGATACTGATTCCAACCATAGATAAATAATATTACAAATAATGCAGCGATACTGGTCTTTGATAAGGGTATTAATATATCAAGAAAAAATCTGATTGGACCTGCGCCATCAATTTTGGCAGCTTCACATAATTCGTTTGGTATTGATAAAAATAATTGCCTAAATAAAAATGTAGCAGTTGCTGAAGCAATCAGAGGTATAGAAAGACCTTGATAAGTATCTAAAAGATTTAAATTTGAAGCCATTTGAAATGTTGGAACAATTCTTACTTCAATAGGTAGCATCAACGTTAAAAAAATTAATGAAAAAGCTAACTTTTGGAATTTAAATTTGAAATAGACTATAGCATATGCAGAAATAATAGAAATAAAAATTTTACCAAAAGTTATTAAAAGTGTAACTATAAAACTATTTAGTAACAGTTTCCAGATTGTAATACCTTGTATAATTTCTGGATTTGTAACAAGAATATCTGAATAGTTATAAGCTAAATTACTTTTTGGAAATATTCCAACGTTTCCATGAATAATATTTTGCAAAGTTTCTGTAGAAGTTACAAAGCAAAAATAAATTGGAAATATAATAATAATAGTTCCTAATATTAAAACTAAGTGTGATAAAAAATTATTAATTCTTTGGTTATAATTCATTTAGTAGTGCACCTTTTTTTCGATGAATTTAAAATGAAATATAGTTATTATTGTAACAAAAAGCATTAAAATAACTGATTGAGTGGCTGAGCTTCCTAAATTTAAGTTAACTATTCCATCAACATAAACTTTATAAACTAAATTTGTTGTAGAATATCCTGGTCCACCTTGTGTTGTTGTAAAAATTATACCAAAAGTATCAAAAAAAGTATAAATAATATTCATTATAAAAAGAAAAAATGTAGTTGGAGAAATTAAAGGTATAATAATATCAAAAAATCTTCTTAATGGAGAGGCTCCATCTATTGCTGCAGCTTCAAGAAGTGACTTTGGAATTGCTTGTAAGCTTGCTAGATAAAAGATAAAATTATAACTTATCTGTTTCCATGTTGCAGCAACAATTATTAAAATAATAGCATGATTTTCTTTTAAGTTTGGATCCCAACTAAAGCCATTATTATTTAAAATATTTGCCAAAAATCCTACAGATGGACTAAAAATAAAATACCATAAAACACCAGCTATAGCTGGAGCTACTGCATAAGGACATATTATTAAAGTTTGATAGATATACTTCCCTATTTTTATTCTATTAGCTAGTGATGCTAGTATTAATGAGAGAGATAAACATAGTAACGTAATACTGAAGCTGAGTATGAATGTTGTTATTATTGAATTTGTATAATTACTATCTTTTAAAATATCAATATAATTTTCAAACCAAATAAATTTATAATTTAAGCCAAAAGCGTCTTCTTTTATAAACGACTGCCATATAGCAATTAATGCAGGCCAAAAGAAAAACAAAAAAGAAATAATAATTTGTGGGAATAGAAAAATATAAGGATAAATTTTTGAATTAAAAATTACTTTTTTTTCCATTTAGTCACCAGACTTTAAAATAATAGCATTTCCTTTTGCAACAGCATCATCAAGGGCTTGTTTTGCTGTTATTTTATTTGCCAACATCGATTCAAAATTTGCTTCAACTATATTTCTGATGTTAGGAAGACCAATAACTCTTAGTCCTTTAGAATTATTTGTAGGTGTTTTGTTATTCAATTCTAATATAGCTATATCATAGCCTGGATTTGTGAGATAAAATCCCTTTGATTTTGTTAAATTATAGGAAGATAGAGTAACAGGAAGGTATCCACTTTTTTGATGCCATCCAGCCATGACCTCA
This sequence comes from Pigmentibacter ruber, assembly GCF_009792895.1. NCBI lineage: Bacteria > Pseudomonadati > Bdellovibrionota > Oligoflexia > Silvanigrellales > Silvanigrellaceae > Pigmentibacter > Pigmentibacter ruber. Next base: position 157,484 of record NZ_WSSC01000003.1, on the reverse strand, counting down.
GGTGAAGCTAAATATTTAAGAAATTTTGCCACACCTTTTTGTTTTTCTTTTGTAATTCCATTAAATACCCATAAGCTTGCTCCACCGATAATAGTATTTTGTGGAGCTCCAACAGCGGATTGATAATATGGCAAAAACGAAACTGCAAAATCAATTTTTGATTCTTTAACCTCTCCATATGAACCAGTTGAGTCTAATATAATTCCGCATTTTTGTGTAGTAAAAGCCATTTCTGCTTCGGTAGTTCTACCAAAATAGGTAAAGTAACCTTCTTTATTTGCTATTTGAATATTTTCCCAGTGTTTAACTTGCAGATTCCCATTAAATAATAATTTAGGTTTATTATTATCCATACCATTATTATCTGATGCGTAAGCAATATTATGCCAGGAGCTAAAATTTTCTAAGAATATCCATGCTGGCCATGTCGTAGTAAAGCCGCAAACTGCTGAATTAGTAGATTTAATTTTTTTAGCATAATTAAAAAGATCTTCCCAAGTTTTTGGTGGTTTTGCTGGATCTAGTCCGGCTTTTTTAAATATACTTTTATTATAATATAATACAGGTGATGAACTATTTAGAGGAAAAGATAACATCACATTATTATTGCTATAGTAACCTTTAATTACAGGGATAAAGTCATCATAATTAATATGTAAATTATTTTCACTTAATATTTTGCTGACTGGAATTATTGCTTCTTTTGCAGCAAGCATGGTTGCAGTTCCAACTTCATATATTTGTATCATTTCAGGTTGCTTTTTTGCTCGAAATGCAGCAATTCCTGCCATCATTGTTTCTTGATATGTTCCTTTACGAGTTGCAACAACTTTAAATTCTTTTTCGGTTTGATTAAAATGCTTTACTAATTCATTTAGTTCTTCAGCGGTTACACCAGAAAAACCATGCCATAGTTGAAGTTCTGTTTTACTTTGTGCTGTTAAACTAACAAGAGATATTAAAGAAATGGAAATTTTTAAATACCTTTTAAAATTCATTTTATTCCTTCCATGGATAATCAGTAAATACAGCAGAAACACCTAGTTCAAACAAATAATTTGCCCTAGTTTGATCATTTACAGTGTAAGCTAATATTGGATATCCTTCTCCTTGGATTTCCGTTATTAATTCTTTTGTTACAATTTCATGATCTACATGAATAGTTTGTGCTTTTACCTCTTTTGCTATTTTTTTCCAATCAGATGGTAGCTTCTCAAATAAAGCTCCAATAATCAAATTTGGTTCGATTTTTTTTGCGGCTAATAATGATTCCATACTAAAACTAGAGACAATAGGTTGCGGTAGATTTTGTGGCCATTTATTTTTAATTACTTCAGCAACTGCAATTGCAGTTCTAGTCTCTCTACTAGGACAAGGTTTTATTTCTATATTTGCACCTAAATTTAATTGCTTTAGAAGCGAAATAGTTTGATCAAATGTTGGTACTTTTTCATTTTTAAATTCACTATTAAACCAAGTTCCAGCATCTAGATTTTTAATTGCCTCCCATTTTTTTGTAATTACTTTGCCTGAACCATTTGTTGTTCTATCTAATTCATCATCATGCATTATTATTAGGATACCATCTTCAGTTTCTTTAACATCAAATTCTACCCATTTAGCACCAATTTCTTTTGCCTTACGAAAAGAGATTAATGTGTTTTCAGGAGCAAATCCTTTTGCACCTCTATGCCCAATCACTCTAGGAATTTTTGTAGTTGTTAACATTTTTACTCCTTAAATATCTTTGACATGAAAATATAATCTTGCCTATAGTAAAATGATTTTTAGAATTTACAAGATTATTGCTATTTACTATTTTCTTTTGGGACGTTGGTTAAAATGATTACAGATGTAAAATATATTCTTACAGTCTTAAACAAGAAAGAATTTTCATGAAAATATTTTATAGTTCGTTGCAAAAGAAGCATGTTATAAGAAAAGAGGTTTATAATGGAAAAGCTCATTCTTATAATGATAAAGTAAGCAGGATAGATTCTATTTTAAAAGCATTTAAACAAGCTGGAAATTATGAAATAATTGTCCCTGAAATTCTTCCCTTTGAAGCATTAACTTCAGTACATGATGAGGATTATCTAGCTTTTTTAGAGTCATCACAAAATCTAAAAAATGATGAAGTTATTTGTCCTTATGTATTTCCATGTGATTCTAGAATTCCTCGTCATGAGCCATTTATTCCAAAAAGAGCTGGTTATTATTGTTTTGATGCTGGTACTTCTTTAATGAATAATACTTGGAATGCAGCAGTAGCTTCAGCAAGTGCTGCTTATGGAGCAGCATTATTTACTAAGACAACTGGTGAACCGAGTTACGCGTTATGTCGTCCACCAGGTCATCATGCTTCAAAGAATATGTTTGGTGGCTATTGTTATCTTAATAATGCTGCAATAGTTGCTAAGTATTTGTTGCAATCAGGATCAGTAATGATAGTTGATTTTGACTATCATCATGGTAATGGGACACAAAGTATTTTTTATGATTCATCTGAAGTATTTTATTTAAGTATTCATGCACATCCTTTAGTTGAATACCCATATTTTACTGGATTTGAAACTGAAATAGGCATAGATGATGGAGTAAGTTATAATTTAAATGTTCCTTTAATGCCTCTTTCTTCACCAAACGAATATTTTAAAGCCTTATTAAAAGGTTTGGAGAAAGCTTTTAAAGTAATGAATCCTGATTACTTAATACTCTCAGCTGGTTTTGATATCGAAGCTGGAGATCCAATAGGCCATTTTAATATTAGTCCAAATGATTTTTTAAAATTAGGGAAAGAATTTAGATCTTTAAACAAAAAAACAATTATTTTGCAAGAAGGTGGTTATTTAGTGAGTGAATTAGGTAGAAATGTTGAGAGTTTTTTAGCTGGATTTTCAGATAGATAAGTTAACAGCAAGTATAAACTAGAAAATTGTATTACACATAGAAAATTTTTTAAAATTAAATAATTTCGCTTTCCATTGATTGATAATACCAAGTTTGTTTTAAGAGATCCGCCCACATACAATCTCCTAAATCATAGTGCCACCATTCAACATCAAAGTTAGTAAATCCTACTTGCTTTAAAGTATTAAATAAAATTCTCCTGTTTATTCTTATTTCATACCATCTTTTTTCTGTAATACCTGAACTAATTTGGTAATCTTGCTCAAAATAATTAGTATATGACATTGAAGTAACAGCATCAAAATCAGTACCCATATCTAATATTTGATCATCATGCATTAGTGAAATATCTATGGCTCCTCCACTATTGTGGGGTGGAATAGCATACCTAGATATTTCATTTGGATGCACAACAAATTCTCTTGTTTTATTGTATAGAATTTCATGCGATAAGTTAGGATTTAATTCTTTTTGTTGATTATAGATATATTCAAATAACGCGAGTTGTGTTTTTACAGTTCTAAAGGCATCAAATACAACAAATGAAAAATTATTAGGTAAATATTCAAGAGCTTCGTTTAGTTTTAAAATAACAGATTGCCTTGAGAACATAGTACTTAAAGTGCCCGCAAAGTTTTGTTCTTTATAAGAATGTAATACTTTAATTCTAAGATGATTACCTATATCAATTGCTTTTGAATGCTTTTGTAACCAATCAATATCATCTTTTGTTGGAATAATGTAGTTCAAATCTATTGGTTTTTCTATGAATTGATTTAGCATTTTTTCCTCTTAAGTAGTTTTTAAAAACATATTTATTTTTATTAAAAAATATTAATAATATTTTATTTATTTAAGAAATATTAATAAAAAATATTAATTTAGAATTTTTTTTATCTTTAATTCAATCTTTCTTTATTTTATTAAACTGAATTTTAAGTTTTCAATTTTAATAAAATAGCAAACTTAAAATACTTAAATCTTCATTAAAGTCAAATTTTATAAATATAAATTAAATAAATTCCAGAGGAATACAAAATTCATTAAATAAAAGTTAAAAAATTGGTAATTTTCTTTTTTGTTGAAGAACTAATTACTTAATAAACTGTTTTTATTGATAAAATTATATTTTTTTTAATAAATAAAAAAGAATTTTGTTTACAATAAAATTCTTTGATTTGTATTTGATAATTAAAATATCTAATTTATAATTACAAAAAACATTCCCATAAATATTAATAAGGTTATTAATATTTTAATTTCATCGCTATAGGAGAGATAAATGTCACTACGACTTGCATCTTTTGGTCTATTTTCAGTGGTTTTGTTACCAATTCAAGTTTTTGCTGGTGGTCCTACAATTACTAATAAATGCAAATTAGGAACTGTAAATACACCAAATAATTCTGCTGGTTTTTTAATGGATGAAGAATGTAAAAATGCTTATGTTTTACCTCCGAGTGTCGGAAAGGTTTCTGTTAGTTCTGTTCAGCAAAATCAAAATTTAGGTTTTTGTCCAGCTTTGCGTTTAGATCAAGAAGCTATTAAGGAAAGCGCTAAAACAAAATTAGTAATCATTCAGAAAATAAATAAGATGATTAAAGATTATGAACCTATGCAAATGCAAAGAGATAGTCTTTATTCAACATTAGTAGAAAAGAAAGCCAATTTTGATTCGGCAACTCTTATTTATAATAAGGCGACTGCTAAAGAAAAAGATCTTATTGATCAAGTTACTGATACTAAAAAAACATATGATCGTCTTGTTTTATTAGGAGCAAGTCCAGATGATATTAAAGCAGCAAAAGACAAATATGAATCAACTTTAGCAACGTATAAAACTTTTATTGCAGGTGATTTAACAAGTGCAGAGAATAATTATAATTTTGCAAAGAAAGAATATCAACGTTATAATGATGAATATGCATATTATGATTCAAAGTATGTTGAAAGTATCAAACCATTATCAGACTTACAGAAAATGGTTGATGATATTGAAGAATCTGCTTTAAATAGTTATAAAAAGTATGTTCCATTAGAAGGTCTTACAGCTACAATGGTATTTAATATCAATTCAGCTGGACTTGTCAGTGAATTTAGTAATATGAATCGAAATTTAAATTTGAGCTGGCAACAACTACCTATTAAAGATGCTTATTTTATTGCCTCTCTAAAAAATGACTCCGGTATGGCAGATGCAAGTGTAACAACAGTAATTGATTCTTCAATTCCAGGAATAAAATCTCAGACAGTAAATAACATTGATGTTAATTCACCTCTTCCTACATTGCATGATAAGGAAGTAGCAGCACAATTTCCATTTGGAAGCTTATCTGGTAAAGTCAGACTTAATTTAAATGGAGCTTGTGTTTATTATACTAATGTAAATACTCCAGCTCCTGGCGCAGATATTCAAAATATATCTGCAAACATTAGTTTGAATGTTAACTACACTTATCAAGCAAAGCAAACTCGTTCTTTTACAGCAAAATATAATTTTTATAACATGTTTACTAGAATTGAGAAGAAGTCTACTTCAGGTGGATGGTTTTCTACTTCAAGTGTGCATTCTGTTGTTGAAGATAAAAATTCAAGTGACTGGTTTGATTTAAAATTTGATGGTGATTATATATACACAAAAGAAGAACAAGATGATATTAAACGTGAAGAGCGTGCTCTTTTAATTGATAGAGCTTTAAGACAATTTGCTATGATGAATGCTGGCAGTACTCCTCCTGGATTAGTATCTCCTCCAACATCAGGTGTAATGTATGCAGCAAATAGCTTAGGTAAATGCTATCACTATTACTGCCAAATAGGTTCTTTTGTATTAGGAACAGTGGGTTCAATTTTTGGAAGTTCAAATGCTGTTGCTACATTCAAAGGTAAAACAAATATTTGGGTAGAAGATAAAGTAACAGAATTTCAAATTATAGATCGCTCAGGATCATTGACATTTAGCAAATAATTATGGCTCTATTTATAGAGCCTTCTTCTACAAGAGAGATATAATGAAAATATTAAATAAATTTTTTTTACTAAAAATAGTATTTATAAATAGTTTTGCAAATGCTCAGGGGAATTATCAAATTAATATTCCAGAAAGTAGAGAGCCAGTAACTTTTTCTATCGATAATTATAATGCTATTTCATTTATTAGTTATCCAAAAAATCTGACAGGAAATTTTAATTTTAGTAATGCAAGTTTGGGAAATTTTTATCCTGGCGGCGTAAATTCTAGTAATTGTGCAACTGTAGAGTCTAGAGCGAGAAATGCTGTAAATCCAATGTTTCCTGATTCTATGAGAATAGAACAAAAAAATATGGTTCGGAAGTATGGAACAGTTCTGATAAATCTAAATTCTGGAGTTTCTTTTGGTTTAAGCACTTTTCGGAGAAAAGTTTTAGATAAAGCTGCTGAAATTATGCATACAGATATTTCAAAATTTGATATTGATAATAGCTTTCAAATTGAAAAAGTAACATATTCTATAGAATATGATAGAAATGCAATAACAAATATAATTGATAGTAAAGATGAAATAAAACCTCAAACAGATAAATTTTTAAATCAATTATTTTTTATGAATGGTTATACTAGCACAGAAATTGCTGCAAGTGATTTAATTTGTGATTTATTTTCAGGCAAGGCTAAAATTAAGATGGTTTTTTCTGGTAAATATGGGAAGCAATCATTTACTTCTTATTTACTTGAGCGCAATGAAATTGAAGCAGTATATCAAAACATGCTTTTGCATAATAATGATTACTACGATCCATCTTTATATAATGCAAAAAACAAAAATTTGGTTTTGTCAGGAATTTATTTAAAAGAATCTTTGGATAAAATAAATAAATTCGATCTTGACAAAAAAATATTTTTGAGTATTTATGAACAAATAGTATCGCAAGAAACTGGAAAATTAATTCTTAATTTAGATAGTCAGACATTATATAAAAAAATGGAAGTGCAAGACAATAAACCCTATTCATATTTAGGAAATGTGACATTTGACTACAAACCTTAATCTCTAATTTTTAAAAGGTCATATGTATGAGTAAAAAAATTGTTATTATTTTAACATTAGTTGCTTCTTGTTTTTTATTAGGTGCTTTTATTTTGTATAAAGAGATGGCAAAAAATGAATTTGAGGAAAAAAGTAAAGTTCCAGTGAAAAATAAGTTATCAGCTGGTTCCCCTCTCTCTCATACTGCAGATCAAAAATTAGATAATAGTGTAAAAAATAAAAATGAATATCATTTATCTAATAATAGTATTAATAAAAATGAGCCAATTAATATTGAACAAGCTGAAGAAGAAAAAACATTTTGGCTTGAAAAAATTAAGAGAGAAAATGCAATTGAACGACTTAATAAAAATAATTTAACAGAATCTGAAAGACAAGATTATGTTGAAATTTATAATAGATTAAGTCAATTAGATAGTTTTATTTATAAAAAAAAGATGGATGATTTATCAGAAAAAGTGGCTGAAGTTGAATCTCAACATGACCAAAAATTACGAGAGCTAGGTATATCTAAGTAGTTAATTTCAAATTTTATTATTTTTTATGACAGTATTTATCTTTAAAGTTAAAAATATTTTTCTGCTAAATTATTCTTAATTATCGAAAAATTAGCTTAAAATTCTATAATTTCAAAATATTATTAAATTAAATTTGATTCCTTCAATTTTTTGACAGAATTGGGAAAATTATACTCAGTAAATTTTTAATTCTCCGAAAAAAGGTTTTGCTTTTTTTTTAGGAGAAATTATGTATAATGTTAGAATTATAATTGTTTTTTTCTTTTCTTGCTTTAGTTTTTCTTCGTATGCAGACTTTTTTTCTGCTATTAATGATGAACCTACGATTTATTCTTCAAATAGTCTTCAAGAGTTTGTCTCTACTATATCACAATATGAAGCAGATACTCCAGAGAAGTCTATTTTTATACAAAAAACAATTGATTACTATAAGAAAGTACATATTTTAAATTCTATTCAGAAAAATGGCTATATTGTTGATTGTATTCCATTTGCCGAACAACCAGCATTGATAGATTTTCCTAAATTAGCGGAAAGCTTAATAGATGATGTGAAAATGAATTTTTCTCAAAATTTTGCTGAACTAGTAAGAATAGGAAATATTTTTGAAGTTAATTCATCTCTCGAATGCCCTTATGGTAGTGTTGCAATCATTCGTCCAACTAAAATGTTATTAACCTCTAAATACACTAACAAAAAAGATTTTTTTTCTATGAATTCTGACCGAGATATTTTGTTTAATAGTTCTGGTTCTGGCTATACTTGGGAACAAGGTATAAATGCAAATAATCAACTTATTCAAATTAAAACTGAGAAAGCAGAAGCTTTTTTTCAAGGACCACAGTTACAGTCTGTTACTTCATCAAGTTATGCTGATCACTCAATAGCGCAATTTTGGCTAATTAATAGAGATTCAGTAGGAACTTATTCGGTTGAATTTGGTTTAATCGCAAGTGCATATTTTACACCCTCTCCTTCAACAAGTATTTTTATTTTTGCTAGTGTTGATAATTATGGTTCTAAATCTTGTTACAATATGTATTGTTCTAATTTTGTCCAAATGCCTGGTACTCCTGCATTTGGGGTGCCAATCAAAAATAAGAATACTGATTTTATATTTCAAGTAAATCATATTGATAAAAACAACGCACAATCAGGATATTATTTAACACTGGTTAGTGGAAGTTCTTCTGCTCAGATGACAACTTTATCTATGGGTTATTATCCAGATCATGTTTATCCTTCAACTAATGTTTTACCAAATGCATTTAGTGTTGGGGCGGAAGTATATGCAAATAGCCCAAATAATGGAACTGTTATGTATGGGAATTATGTTAATCCTTATCCTGAATACCAAGGTGAAAAGCAAATAAGTATATTTACGCAAAACGGAAATTATTTTCCGTTTTATTCTTCGGTAGGAGCATTTCCTTACAACTTGATTTGGCATTTTGGGCAGAAAAAATAGAATTTAAACATTCCTTAATGCTTTTTAAAAAGGGATGTCGTCATCCATTGGTCTAGAGTTACTACTGAAAGAAGATGAAGAACTATTTCTTGATGAGGGAGTTGCTTCATAATTACTTGGGCCAGAATAGTAATCATTTATATCATTGACGGGTGGGATATCGTTCATATCACGCCCTTGATTGGAATTCATGCTCTCTAAAAATTGCATATTATTTGCAACAATTTCTGTTGTGTATCTTTTTTGGCCTTGTTGATCTTGCCAAGAACGAGTTTGAAGTTTTCCCTCTATGTAAACTAGTCTACCCTTTTTTAAGTACTTATGAGCTAGTTCGGCTTGACGCCCCCATAATACAACTCTGTGCCACTCTGTTCTTTCTTCTTTATTTCCATCTTTCGTCCAAGTTTCACTTGTGGCAATACTTAAAGTACATACTTGTTGCCCACTGGTTGTGCTGCGCATATCTGGTTCTTGTCCCAACCTTCCAACAAGAATAACCTTATTAACTCCGGACATAAGCAATTCTCCTTACTTACAAAAACAAATGATTTATGGGAATAAAAAATGCTCCCTTCCTAGGCTTATAGGCAGGATACTTTTGCGTCAATTGCCTTTTTACAGGCTTAGGTTTTTTACGCAATGTTGAACAGATCCTGGACAAGCTGAATGATTGTAGTCGTCAAAAAGTTTTAAAGGAAATTTTTTATTCCCGTAAAATTCTCCTGTAAAATTAAGTATACTTTCCGATGAGCAGGAGGGTGTGCTAGATGACCGTTTTAACTGTATGAAGAGGCTTGCTAGCAATTTGTTATAGTGCTAATTGTTAGTGCTCATTTTATGTGGTAGATAGTTGTTTATCATATATCACTCATATTTCATATATTTGCTGTTTTCGTGGAGAAGGAATGACGAACTTTCAAAGAACTCTCAAACGTAGCGTATCATTCTCTGGTATTGGAGTTCATTCAGGAAACTTGATATCTGTAGAAATAAGACCTGCTGCCGCAAATACTGGAGTTCTTTTCCAACGTGTTGATCTTCCAGGAAAACCTTATATTAAAGCAGACCCCTTTTCCGTATTTGATACGAGTTTAGCGACTAGAATTGGAACTCAACAAGTTTATGTATCAACTATAGAACATTTAATGGCCGCACTTTATGGTTTTGGTATAGATAATGCAATTATTGAAATTAATAATAGTGAAATGCCAATTTTAGACGGATCTTCAGCTCCTTTCTTAGTCCTGTTAGATGAAGCTGGTGTTCAAGAACTATCTGAACCTAAAAAAGTTATAATTGTTGAAAATACAATAGAAGTGGTGGATGAAAAAAATCCAACCCGCTTTGTGCGAATTGAGCCTTCAAAAAAACCTGTCATCTCGTATGCAATTGATTTTGGTAATGTAGAGGCCATTGGTAGACAATCTATCTCTCTTGATTACACAGCAAAATCATTCTGTGAACTTTTTTCCTTTGCACGCACTTTTGGATTGAAAGAAGAAATTGATTTTCTACATTCAAAAGGGTTAGCAAAAGGAGGATCTCTCGATAATGCTATTGTCGTGTCAAGAACAACTGGTGTGATGAATGCAAAAGGGCTGCGTAGTGCGCAAGAGTTTGTTATGCACAAAGCACTGGACTGCATTGGTGATTTGCATTTGATAGGAATGCCAGTGTTGGGACATGTTATAGCTAATAAAGCTGGGCATGATCTGCACAATAAACTTGCTAGAGCAATTTTAACAAATGCTTCAGCAACGCGTATCTTTGTCCCAAATGCAAAAGATACAAGTCGTTTGAAATCTATTCTAACCTACCCTAAATCTTTAAGTGAATTAAAAACAAATTTAGTAGGTCTTGCAATAGGCTAACTATCCTCTAAAGTTTAAAAAAAATTATAGAAATTTTTAACTACTAATGTTAGTGTTCAATTCACTAATGCGGTTTTTAAATCTTTTTTGTTCTTATATTTCAAGAGTTGTAGACTTTCATATTGAATTATAAATATTATAAAAATAGATTAGACCTTGTTGACTCTTACAGAATCGGGGTTAAGTTCTGACCGCAACTATTTTTTTCTGTCGTAATGCACACAAAAACCCCCGACAGTTTCCTGGAGTATTATTAGATGAGTACAAAACGTAACTATTATGACATTTTACAGGTATCAAAGAATGCTTCTGCGGATGAAATAAAAAAAGCTTACCGTAAACTTGCTGTTCAGTATCATCCTGATCGTAATCCTGGAGACAAGGTAGCAGAAGAAAAATTTAAAGAAGCAGCTGAAGCATATGAAGTTCTCAGTGATCCAGCAAAACGCCAACGATTTGATCAATTTGGACATGCGGGAGTAAATGGGGCTGGCTTTGGCAGCGGTGGTTTTGGCAATGTTGATGACGTTTTTGAACATTTTGGTTCAATATTTGAAGATCTTTTTGGTATGGGCGGCGGACGGAAAAGAGGTGGCGGTAATAGAGCACGGAAAGGAAGTGATCTGCGTTATGATTTAAAAATAACGTTTAAGGAATCTGTGCTGGGAACAGAAAAGAAAATTCAAATTCCTCGCAAATCTGCATGTTCGTCTTGTGAAGGGTCTGGAGCAGCAAAGGGAACAAAACCTGTAACTTGCTCTACCTGCCGTGGACAAGGACAGGTTGCGGTACAACAAGGTTTTTTTACCTACGCTTCGACATGCCCAGATTGTAATGGGAGTGGAAAAAGTATTTCAACTCCATGTAGTGATTGCAAAGGTTCAGGATTTCAAACTAAATCTTCAAATATTAATGTGAAAATACCTGCCGGAATTGACACGGGCATGCGCCTTCGTGTGTCTGGAGAAGGAGAAGGTGGTGCGAATGGAGGACCTGCTGGAGATCTATATGTTTTTATCGAAGTTGAATCCAATCCGTTTTTTAAACGCGAAGAGTTTGATCTCGTGTATTCGTTAAAAATAGGTGTAGCACAAGCTATTTTAGGTACAGACGTAAGTATTGACTGTTTTGAAGAAGAACCGCGCAAAATTGAAATCCCTCCTGGAATACAACCGGGGCAAAGGCTCATAGTTCAGGGAGCAGGTATTCCTAAATTAGAAAAATATGGTAGAGGTAAAGGGGATCTTATAATAGAAGTTAGTGTTGAGATTCCTACGAAAGTAAATAAAGAGGCGGAAGAGCACTTGCGTGCATTTGCTCAAAAAGTTGGGCAAAACGTAAAAAACAATAACGGATTTTTTGACAAAATATTTGGGTAATTCATATGAAAATACATTTTTTTAATACTCTTACAGGCAAAAAAGAACTTTTTAATCCTTTGAGCGCAAGTAAGGTTAAAATGTATTGTTGTGGCGTGACCCCCTATGGAAATACACATATAGGTCATAGTCGCACTTTTTTTTCTTATGATTTACTCTATAGAACTCTTGTAGATCAGGGTTATGAGATAGAATGGGCAAGAAATATTACAGATGTTGATGATAAAATTATCAACAAAGCTAATTCTGAAGGCGTTTCTTGCGGTGATATTGTTTCTCGTTACGTTGCTGAACAAGATGAAATGTTAGAATTATTCAATTTACTTAGACCACAGTACGAGCCTAAAGTAACAGAATCCATTCCGCAAATTATATCACTTATTCAAACATTAATTGATAAAGAATATGCTTATGTTTCTAAATCAGGTGTTTATTATCGGGTTAGAAAATTTAGTGAGTATGGTAAATTAAGTAAAAATAAAATTAATGACTTAAAAAAAGGTGCAAGAATTGAGATAGATGAATCGAAAGAAGATGCCCTAGATTTTGCTCTTTGGAAATTTGTTAAACCTGGGGAAATATTTTGGTCATCTCCTTGGGGAGACGGTCGTCCTGGCTGGCACGTTGAGTGTTCTGCCATGATTCATTCAAAATTTGGAGATTCTATCGATATACATATGGGTGGTAGAGATCTCATTTTTCCGCATCATGAAGCTGAAATCGCACAATCAGAAGGTGCAACCGGGAAGCCTTTTGCAACAAACTGGTTGCATGCAGGAATGGTTACTCTGTATGGCGAAAAAATGAGTAAAAGTACAAATCATTATGTGGCGATTAAAGATTTTTTAGGAAAATATCCGGCCGAAGTTTTAAGACTCGTTTTTCTTTCCGTGTCTTATGGGCAGCCATTAGATTTTACTTTTGAAATGACTACAGAAAATCTAAAAAAATTAGGTAAAATATATCGTTTTGTTTCTTTAGTAAATGAATATTCTCTCCAAAATTCGGATGACTTAACGAAACAATATTCTGAATCAATTTTTCTTGATTTGCCAAACCTAGTATTGAGAATGAAAGAAGCATTAGCTGATGATTTGAATAGTAGTGCTGCATTGGCAATATTCTTTGATTTTATAAGAACTATAAATACAAAAATTAGTAATTTAGAAAAAACTGGAAAAATTTTAACTAAAGAAGATATTGCAGTATTAAAAAGTGATTGGCCAAAATTAAAAACATGGATTAAAAATGTTTTAGGTTTATTAACGAAAGAACCGCAGGAATTTTTTGATGATTTAAAAAAATTTAGTCTTGCTTCAGAAATTTCTGTAAAAGATATAAATGATAAACTAGAAGAAAGAAAGCTTGCTCGTCTTAATAAAGATTGGAAAAAATCTGATACAATACGTGATGAATTACTTGCGCAAGGTGTTCAAATTCAGGATACTCCTTCTGGTACAAAATGGACTATCCTTTTGTAAAAATGGAGAAATAAATATGATTAAGTACGTAATAAGCGCAATTATTACATTAGTTTCTATAAATACATTAGCATGTGAAGGTCATGATCATGCGAAAAATGAGTCAAAAAAAATAGAAAAATGTTCCGATTTACAATGTGTTAGAGAAAAATTTGATCAAATTACTCCTAAACTTGTTGCATTAATAATTGAACGTACAAAGTTACAAGAAGAAGTAGCTGATATAAAATTAGGAAAAAACGTTGGAAAAGCACTTGATGAAAAAAGAGCGAGCGAAGTAGTTCAAAAAGCAAAAGAACTTGCTAGAAAAGATGGAGCTTCTGAAGAAGTTGTTGCTATTGTTGGAGAAGTATTTGAAAAAATGGTAGCAGAATCAGCCAAATACCAACAAAAATATATGGATAATAAAGTTAATAAATAAGTTTAATCATAGTTGAAAATAGCGCATAATATTTTTAAAATTATGCGCTATTTTATATTCAATTTTTCTTTCGCTATAAAAATAGGTCTGCGTTTCGATTCAAAAAAAGTTCTTCCTAAATACTCACCTAAAATTCCTAAGAACATTAATTGAACTCCACCAATAAAAAGAATTGATATTAGCAAAGTAAGAAATCCTTGAATTTTATCTCCAATTATTAAATATTTAATAATATAGCAAAGCATTGTAAATATTGAACTAATAGATAGAAAAAATCCAATGTAGGTAGCAACTTTCAAAGGGATGTCAGTAAAAGAAGTAATACCTTCAAGAGCAAAGTTCCAAAGTTTGATGAAATTGAATTTTGAAGTTCCTGAAACTCTTGCTTCGCGTTTATATTCAAATTTTATTTGGTTAAAACCAACCCAAGCAAAAATTCCCTTCATAAAGCGTTGTGTTTCAACTAATTCATTTATTGCAGCAACAACTTCTTTCTTCATAACCCGAAAATCGCCTGTGTTTCTAGGTATATCTACTATCGATAATTTTCCAATAAATCGATAGAATAGATTTGCAGTTAATTTTTTTAAGAAAGTTTCGCCTAAACGTTCGGTTCTTACTCCATAAACCACGTCACAGTTTTGTTCTAGCAAGTAGTCATACATACTTATCATAATTTCTGGTGGGTCTTGTAAATCACAATCAATAACAGATACAAAGTTTCCAGTTGTATGTAAAAGCCCAGCAGACATGGCTGCTTCTTTGCCAAAATTTCTAGATAGAATAATACATTTAACTTTGGAATCATTTGAAGCTATTTTTTTTAACTCAGAATATGTTTGATCTTTACTACCATCATCGACAAAAATTATTTCGTATGAATTTTTAAATTTTGCTTCAAGTATTGGTGAAATTTTTTTATAACAGTGTTGGAGTGTCTCTGATTCATTATACGCTGGAATTACTACACTAAAAGTTATTTCTGATGCGCTCATATTAATCTAATTTCTCCTCACCTAAGTTTGAATGCAATAGACTAAAGTTATAATATACAAAATATAATAAATGATTCATCTATTCACTTTCTAATTCGGGAAATCTGCTTAAGATTATTTTCTCAATTTCAACAGAATTTTCTTCAAGTGCTTTACCTGTGACATCTAAAACTGGCCATTTTTTATTGCGCTTAAATATTTCTCTACTCCACTCTAATTCTTCAAATATTTTTTCAAGATCAGCATAATCACCTATATCGTTTGAGCCTAAAGCCTCAACTCTAGCTATTCTTATTTCTGCAAGTCTCGAAGGGTCAATTATAAGTCCAATAATTTTATTTTGATCAACTTTAAATAATTCAGGCGGTGGCTCAATACCTGGTACCAAGGGTATATTTGCAACTTTATATCCTTTATGGCCTAAATACATAGAGAGAGGAGTTTTTGAAGTTCTTGATACACCTATCAAGATAATATCTGCTTCAAATAAATCATTAGATATCACACCGTCATCATGTCTTACAGTATACTCTATCGCACTAATTCTTTTAAAATAATCTTCATCCAATTGACGTAGCAAGCCAGGTATAGCGCTTGGTCTTTTTCCAATTAACTCTGAAACGGATTCTAATAATGGAAATAATACATCAACAACCTTAACTCCTAGTTGCATTGAACGTGAAATTAAATAAATTCGTAAAGTCGGATCTACTAGTGTAGCTACAACAATGGCGTTTTTTTCTCTAGCTTGGATAAGCATTTCTTCCAGTAAATCTCTTGTTCTAACTTTATTAAATCTTTGAATATGCATTTCTTCATGTTCGAACTGTACTTTGACAGCTCTTACTATGCTTAAAGCTGTTTCACCAGTACCATCAGAGACAGTAAAAATATTAGGTGTTTGAATATCTTTATCCATATTTTACCTTTAGTTTAAGAGGTCAGAGATATTTTTTTGGGGCTTTTTACAACCATGAACATCGCACAAAGCATACTCGAGATCATGTAATCTATAATTTTTTTCTAAAACATATAAATTTAATTCTGACAAGTTATATTTACTATTGCTTTCGACTGCTACAAAACAATAATCGCTAGTTTTAGTTAATAAAAATTCAAATGCTTTGTGAATATTTTCTAAAGGTATTGAGTTATTGATATTTTTTATTAAAAGAGTTCTCTTATTTTCAAGGAATTTTATTTTTTGTAATAATTGAGCAGAGGCAGTAGGTATTTTTTCAGTGAGTTGAACAGTATTTGATAATGCAATTAGAGCAAGTGAATCAATCATTTTTTGTTGACTTAAGCTGATTTCTTTTAGATTGTTAATTGTAATCCATAAATTTAATTTAGTTAAGCTACCAAAAATAGCAGAATTAGAGCTATAAATTACATTATCTTCTGGTTTAGATGGTCTACAAATAGTATTTTCATTTATTTTACTATAAAAAAGTATACCTTGAGTTGGATCTACATAATAGGAATGAATCTTTTTAATTAAATCTAATATTTCGTTAAGCAAATGCAAAGAGCCAGTAATAAAAAGTGCTTCGCAACATGCTTCTAGTAAAAAACTTAAATCATCAAGAAAAGGTTCAATTTTTAAAGTACCATCAATATATATATGAAAATAACCTTCAGGATTTTTAAATTTATTCATGATACTTATAAGTAAATTTAAACCTTTTTCAAGGAATGATAAATTATTTGAAGTAATTGAGGCTTTAATTAAACCTGTACATAGTAATGAATTCCAAGATAAAATGCATTTCTTATCTAAAGAAGGTCTTTCTCGAGAATTACGAAAATTAAATATTTTTTCTCTTGATTTTTCTATATATTCTAAACAATCCTGATTATTTAAAGAAAATTCATCGCATATCTTTGTTATACTGCTTGGAATTGTTAGAATATTTTTTCCCTCAAAATTTCCATTTTCTGTTACATTGTAATATTTAATTGCAAAATCTTTTAATTTTGAGTTTTCTTTAAAAATATCTAAAAATTCATCATAGTAAAAAGTATAAAAAGTTCCCTCTTCTCCTTCACTATCAGCATCTTCTGCGCTAAAAAATAGGCCAGAATTTTTGCATTTTAAATCTCTTTCAATATATTCAAGAATGTTTTCAGTAACCTTAAAAAAACCAGAAGATAATAATTGATTATTTTTATTCAGAAGAAGCCCAGCTAAGGAAAATAATTTTAGCATTTGAGCATTGTCATATAACATTTTTTCAAAGTGAGGAACAATCCATTTACTATCAACACTATATCTAGAAATTCCTCCACCAATTTGATCTATAATTCCACCACATCTAATAGAATTTAAAGTATAGTAAGCAAAAGATTTTAGATGCATTTCATTAGCATATAATAAAGCTTCTATTTTAGATGGCTGAGGGAATTTAGGTGCATGGCCAAAACCACCATTTTTGTCATCAAAATCATTCTCTAAATTTTGTAATAATTTACTATAAAATGGAATACATATATTAACTAATTTATCAATTGTTAAAGAATTATCCTTTAATAATTCTTCTAATTTTAATAAACTAGTTTGTGCCGTACTTTCTTTTAAATAACTCACAATTTTTTCGGATTTATTTTCAGCATCCTCTATATTTTCTGAATAATATTTTGCTATCGCTTTTAATACATCTTTAAATGCAGGTATATTGTTGCTTGATTCTAAAGGAAAATATGTTCCTCCAAAAAAAGGCTTTAAGCTTGGTGTTAAAAAAACACTTAAAGGCCACCCACCATGTTGGCTAATTAACATAACAGCTTCGAGGTATATTTCATCTAAATCGGGGCGTTCTTCTCTATCTACTTTGATATTAATAAAGAGATCATTCATTATTTGAGCTGTTTCAAAATCTTCAAAACTTTCATGAGACATAACGTGACACCAGTGACAGGTAGAATATCCGATGGACAAAAAAATAGGTTTGTTTTCATCCCTAGCGCGTTGAAAAGCCTCGTTTCCCCATGGATACCAATGAACAGGATTATCTTTATGCTGCAGTAGATAGGGACTGTTTTCATATTTTAATTTGTTTGTACTTGGAAAATTCATTATTAAACCTTTATATTTAATTTGTAAGCATTAATTACTAATGTTGAATATTTTCTCTGAGATATTTTTTTGTACTTCTTTTTCAGAAATATTTGTTAAATTTAAATCATATTTAGAAATATATATTCGTCTAATAAGAAATTCTTCGTCTTCTCTATTAATTAATGAACTATGATTTTCAATAGGTTCTAAGTATCTTAATAAATGAACATCTTTTATTATTACTTTAAGATTATTTTTTGAAGTTAAATATTTACCCTTAGGTGAAAAATTTGTTAAATTTGTACTTGACTCAATTATTTCAGCAGGACAATTAATCGTATTTAAATATTGTATAATTTTTTGACATGTAGTTGACTCTTTATGCAAGGAGTTTTTTGGAATAATTTCTTCAAAAACTCTTTTCCATAATTTTCTTTTAAATATTAAATCTTTTAAAATATTGTTTAAATAATTATTTGCTGAAAATTTATTGCTAATAAAAGAATAAAAACTATGTTCATCTATTTTGAGATATTCTTCAATATCCAGTGGTAAGTGAAAATTATTTGAATTATTGTTTACATGTTCAAGCATTGCTTCACATGCAGTAACAGTTTTATGAAAATAGACTTGCTGATACATACTCCAACGAGCTCTTAAGTAATCTTCATAAGCTGAAATACCACTTCGCCTAATGCATAAGTGGAAAGAATTAGAATTTGCGTTATAATAGAATGCTAGTGAATCTAAAATTCTACCTAAATCAAAGTAACCATAAATAATTCCACACTCACGAGAATCTCTTAATAAATAATCCATTCTATCCGCATCTATTTCGCCACTTATAATCTCATGAAAAAGAGTTTGTAAATTACTTTTAGCTAATATTCCGTTTGAATATGGTGCAATAGAAAGATCTAAAATTGAGCAAATATCTTGAGCCATTTTTTGATTTAAAAACTCATCATTACTATCAAAAATTTTAGCAATAATAAGTAGAGTATAAATTTCATGTCTAATTTTTATTTTTTGAAGTTCATAATTTTTAGCTTCAAGTTTTTCTGCTTTTATTTTTATTCCATCTTTTAGCCATTTTGGTGCTTTTAAAGAGCTAAAGTTCTCTTTTAAGTGCGCCCAAGTCACCATAAATTTTTCGCAGGAATGACTAAAAGGAGCATGTCCAATATCATGAAGTAGAGCTGCAAATCTAAGGCATTGAAGTAAATAAGGTTTTTTTTCAAGACTCTCAATAGCTAATTTCGTATCTCGTATTGAGCCGTGTTTATTTTCACTTTCTCTTAAAAAGTCAATGATATGTTTGGGGGTTTGGATAAGATTCTCACTAAGAGCATCTAAGAGGCGTTTTTGGTTTTGAAAAATGGAATGGATCATTAAATCTGCAACATGCATAACACCAAGGGAATGTTCAAATCTGGAGTGTGAAGCTCCAGGGAAAGCGTATGAGGTAAAAGCGGTTTGAGTAATTCGTCTAAGTCTTTGAAATTCTTCTTTATTAATGATATATTTTTCTGCTTCAGTAAATGGTATCGTATCATGCAAAGAATCCCTTATTTTTCCAGTATATTTCAGTTTTAGTGTTGTTATGTCACTTACAGAGGTTGGTTTTCTAGTTATGTTGGGAACCATTAGATCTCCTTTTCATTACCATTTAACAAAAAAAGTGATTAATGTTAAATAGGTGCGCAATTACTATGCAAAATAAATTGACAAAAAACATTTGTCTATGTAAATTACATGATGCTTTGACTTACAAAAACAGGCTAAAAATGGTCGGTTTTTAAACAGAATAAGTTTCGGTTTTTCTGAAGAAAATGAGAGATTTGTCTAAGTAATTTGTGTTTTTACTCGTATAATAAACATTAGAGTAAAAATCTTTACTGAGACAATTCACTATTATTTTTTTTGAGTTATGTCAAATTGCGAATAATTAAGTTCAAGTCAAATCTTGATCTGACGCAAATAAAAACTTGAAAACTATTGTCAATAGCTTGATTGAATTGAAATTTAAAGTTTGTGTAAACAATCTTGGTAGTTGAGTCCCAAAATTCTATAATCTATGTTATAGTAATTTTAGAAAGAGTTTTAAGCAGATTTTATAAAAAAGCATCTTTACAGCATTAAGGTGCGTTGGAGGTTTTTTTGTTTTTCTTGTCTTACAACTCTTTCAATTTTTCAAGATTAAGACAAGTTGATATTATTAATATTTTATTTTTTTACTAAAAACTTAAGTATTTCTCGTTGTTTTTCTTGATTTTTATAACAAGTTTACAACGGGGTTTCTTTTTTTCGGAGGTTTTGCAGCATGAGTGCTGAAAAGTTCTATGATTTCACTGTTGGTCAAAAAGCTGTTTATCCGTGTCATGGTGTAGGAACAATTGAGAATATTGAAGAATGTAGTATTGGTGGTGCTCAACAGGATTTTTATGTGTTAAAAATTCATTCAACTGGTGCAAAAGTTATGGTTCCTACAAGGGCTGCGAAGACTGTTGGCTTGCGTTCAGTAATTTCTTTGCCAGACGTAGAAAAAGTTTATCAAATTTTACAATCGCCTTCTAAGAAATCCACTGCTACTTGGAATCGTCGTTTCAGAGCTTTAAACGATAAATTAAATACTGGTAATCTTGTAGAAATAGCAGAAGTACTGAGAGATTTATCTTCATTAAGTTCAGACAAAGAACTTTCTTTTGGTGAAAAGAAAATGCTTGAAAGAGCTCGTAACATGCTTGTTTCAGAAATATCTGTTGCTCGTGGTGAAGAAAAAAGCGTTATTGAGCATGAGTTAAATCATATCTTATTCGCTATTTAATTTTGAGTTTTATTAAAAAAGCCCCAGCATTTTTGCTGGGGCTTTTTTTTTAGTCTTCAACATTATTTAAAAAATTTGCTGCATATTCTTTAAAAGTGCCCATTTCAATGTGTTTTCTAGTTGCTTCCATTAAACGCTCATAAAACCAAGTATTGTGATATGAAATTAATTTCCAACCTGTTGGTTCTTCACATTTTGTTAATTGATGCAAGTAAGCTCTTGAAAATCTTTTGCAAACGTAACATTTGCAGTTTTCGTCTATCGGATAAAGATCTGTGGCATAATGTGTTCTTCGTAATTTAATTTTTCCAGAAAAAGTATAAGCCACCCCTTGTCTTGCATGATTTGTAGGAATGATACAATCAAACATGTCTATTCCTGCTAAAATGCTTCTGATAAGATCATGAGGAGTGCCAACTCCCATTAAATATCTAGGTTTATTTTCTGGAAGCAATTGAGTTGTAAACTTCGTAAAATGATCACGTTCTTCATCGGATTCTCCTACAGCTAAGCCCCCAACTGCATACCCATCAAAATTTAGATCCACTATTGCTTGTGCACTTTCTTTTCGTAAATCCTCAAAAATAGCTCCTTGTACTATTCCAAAAAGAGAATTCTCGTCATTCGATTTTGCGAGTTTACATCTTTTAGCCCACCTGTGTGTTCTATGCATTGCTTGAACGCAAATATCGTAAGAGCTTGTTGAAGGCACACAGACATCTAAAGCCATCATAATGTCAGAACCAATGACTTCTTGAAAAGCTATGTCAGACTCAGGAGTAAGTTTTTTATAGCTTTGATCTATATAACTTTTAAAAGTAACGCCTTTTTCACTAATCACTCTTTGATGAGGTAAGGAAAATATTTGAAACCCACCACTATCCGTAAGAATAGGTTTTTTCCAGCTTATTAAATTATGATATCCATTTACTTTTTTTAATATTTCTGGACCAGGGCGAAGATAAAGGTGGTAGGTATTGCCTAAAATGATTTGAACACCAATATCCTCTAATTCTGTATGATCTAACGTTTTAACTGAGCCAAAAGTACCAACAGACATAAAAACTGGGGTTTCAATGGTACCGTGAGTTGTAGTGATTTGTGCTCGACGAGCTTCAGAATGTTTGTCTTTTTTAATGAGATTAAATTGAAGAGCCATTTTTAAGCCTAAAGGAATGAGAAAATACAAACCAAATAATTTTGGTTTCAAATTCTTTACCTAAAGCATTAAAAATAGCAAACTAATATTTTAGGTTTTAATTATTTTCTCGCAAAAAACATTTTATCGAGTGATATTTTTCCAGGACCAACAACTAAAAAAAGTATTGAAAGTAAAAAATAAACAGTAGCTAATTCATAAGAAGGACCACCTTTTTTACCAATGAGCTCAAGTCCAAAGACAAATTTACTGCTATAAACAGCAAAACCCATAGTACAAGCTAATCCAAAAGAACTTAAACGACTTAAAAGTCCTAAAATAATAGCTATGCCACCACCAAATTCAGAAATCGCAGCAAGTGCTTGTAAAAATCCTGGAACAGTAGAATCTTCTCCCATCCATGAAAAAGGGGATAAAATTTTTCCATATCCATGCATAATAAAAGCATAACCAAAAAACAAACGAATTAGCAGGAGCATAAAATCCATTTTAGCTCCGTATGATGACACTGAAAATATTTTTTGTAACATTGTTTCCTCAAATATTGAAATTAAGAAAGTTCTTAATAAATATAAAATTGTTCTATTATGTCAAGGTTGAAATAAGTAAAGAATTTCGGACCATTCATATAATACAAACTTTTTAAAAAATATATTTTATTCTTGTATTGTCAAGATAAAATTTATTCAATTGATTAAATCAAGAGTTTTATTTTATATAAATACAATTCTTATAAGAATCCATAAATTTATTATTGAAAAAATTTTAAATTAAAAGATATACTAATGATTGATATCGGAAATAATTTTATTCGTTTGTTACATGACCTGTAACAATATCTGCAAATTGGTATTTTTTAAACTCAAATTTAATTGCTTTAAATAAACCTGGAGAAAATTCTTTCCAGAATTTTCTTACAAACTTAGGATTACTACTGCTCATTTCTAATGTTATTGTGGGTATTATTCTTTCATTACCAGCATAGTTTCCTAAACTTCCAGGATAAATTCCAATATCTTTTATTTTGTAATTACCAGCGCTTCTAGATAAAATTTCTGCTAAATTTCTCGCCTTTTTTTGTTGATCTGTTAATTTATTTACACTAAGTAATTTTGGAATTTCATAATCTAAATCTAAAAAAGCTAAAGGAGCATGAATTGAAATAACTTTATCAGGATTAAATTTCTCTATAAGATCTGCTTGAAACTTTGTTCCTTGTTCTGAATTAGCAAAGAATCCGGGAAATTTTCTTTTATCTTTTTCTTTAGAATTTTTCCAAACTTGATATGCATATTTTTTCCATGCTGCTGTTGGAAAATTTCTATTTAAATCTACTCCATTTGCATTTGTTCTTTTGGGTGGATTTGCAAAAAAACCATCAGGATTAACTAAAGGAGCAACAATAACGTGTGCATTATTATACAAATATGGATTTTCTAATAATGTTTCAGCAAATTGAAATGCTAAATGGATAGGAGTAAGTTCATCAGGATGAACTCCGCCAAGTACTAAAGTTACATTTTTTTTGGAATCTTCTTCAACTGTATCATTAATAAATTCCCAATAAATCAAAGGTTGTCCATTTTCACTGACATAATCAAATTTCCAAGGTATGTGTATGCATGGACTTTTGCCCCAATTTAATTTTCTGTAAGTTAAATCTACTCTGTTACATAATTCGTTGATTTGTCTTTGAGTTCTTGCCTTATGAACATCCCCTAGAACATGGAAAACTGTTAATGGAATACCACTAATTTGCGCTAGTGAAATTGGGAGTGTGAGGTTATTATCAAATAAAGAACTTTTTGAAGATTCTGCTGAGGTATAGGAAGAATCTATGAAATCGATAGGAAAACTTATTTTAGGAAAAAATAAATTACATAATATTATCAATATGTTAAACTTATATCTGCTCAGAATTTGAGCATAAACCATGAGTTTTCCTTTAGTTGGGCTTGAATTGAAAAAATATTACCTCAACTTTATCATATATTGCAGCATGTTAACATAATCTTTGCAAGGCTTCCGTCATGAACTAAACTATGCTACAATTATTAAGGGTATTAGTTATATGACTAGAAATACTATTTTTTTTCTACCATTTGTTTCCGTAATTTATTTTAGGGTCTAAATAATGCAAAATATTGAACAATACAATGCAATTAAGCTTTTTATTGATGAAAAAATTTCTCCTGGTGTGATGGCTCATGGGGGAGAGGTGAATGTTTTAAGTCTAGAAAATAATATTTTGACTTTAGAGTTATCTGGATCATGTGGTAGCTGCTCAGTTCAAGCTTATACTTCAGAATCAATTTCTAATTATTTATTAGAAGAATTTCCTGATCTTGAAGATGTAATAGTCACTGATTAAGAATAACTGTAAATAAATGAATGCCTTTCTTGAAATTATTGAAAAGCTTATTGATTCTGTTTCAGGCCAATCCTGGCTTGAGCAGAGCAATTTCCCGTTTAAACATTTAAAAAGTCCAGTTGGCAAAGTATTTGATGTTTGTTTATTTGATACCTCAGCGCAAGGTGCTTTGGGTTTTGTTTGGGTTGAGTTTATTAATGTAACTGATTTATTTGTGTTTCCGTTTCGTCTCGCGCGCTATAGTGAAGATGGAGACCTTATCACTATTTCTCCTTGGAGTATTCGTGATGCTTCAAGTGATGGCCAATTTTATGAAGCTTGGAGAATAGCACAAAAACAAAGAAATCCGCTTCCTACATCTATGAAAGGAACTTTTTTTCATAAAAAATGTGGTGGCGAAGCTAGCTTAATTGCTATAGGAATTTGGAGTGACACAAAAAATACATGCGTTAGACTCGATTTTCAAGTTGCATACAAAATTTTTAGAACCATTGAAAAAGAACATCCTCAATCGATAGAGGTAGAGCTTTTAACATATCTAAGTAATCAAAATATTTTTTCAAATTTTGCTAGACTCATTAGTGTATATGAATTTTCTTCAAAAAATATAAAAAAATCTCATACAGCAATTGGGATTAAATATATACAAAATAATGGAACATTATTCCCACATTTTGTTTCTTTATTACATAAGGCAAGATTTCCAAAAAAATTAAATGAATCTTCTTCTGAAGAAGCTTGGTATAAAATATTAGAAATAATTGAATCTCTAGGCCGGATAATGGGTGATTTTCATAAAGCAATGACTTTGGCTCCCAGGGGATCTGACTTATCTCCTGATCAGACATCTGCTGAAAGTAAACTAAAATGGTTAAGTGTTATTTCAGAAAAAATCCAAGAAAGACTTAAAAGAGTTTTAGAATTAAAAGATAATTTTCAAATTTATTCTGGAGTCTTTTATTTGTTACCAAGTTTTGTTGATAAAATGTTAGAAAAAATTAAAGCAGCTGATGATTTAGGATTACGTATAAGAAATCATGGGAATATACATTTAGGGCAATTCTTAATTGGAAAAGATGGATTAGTTTTGTTAGATTATGAATCAGATAATTTTGATGATCCAAGTTATCGAAGATTTAAGCAGCCTTGTTTAAAAGATATTGCTTCATTAGTAGTTAGTCTTAGATTTGCGTGGTACTTTACTGAAAGAAAATATTACTCATCCCTCACAGATGGTAATGATAATTTAGAAGTTAAAGTAATTCCTATTCAATCCAAAAAAATTTCTGAAACTATACAGCCCGAAAAATATAAGCCTTCATTAGCTGAAATTGAGTCTTTATTTTTTAAATTTTACAATCATAGTTTAGAAGAAAATATAGGTTCATCTCATCTAAGGCCAAGGAATATTGAAACAACTAAGTCCTTATTTAATTTTTGTTTTTTAATGCGAATTTTAAAAGAAATAATTCGCGATTCTAATGATGGAAATCCGAGACCTAGAATTTGGTTCCATATATTGCAAGATTTTATAATGAAAGAGTCAGCATAAAGGAATGTTTTCTGATAAGAGCAAAACATTTTTGAAATTTTTCTATTGACAATGAACCCTATTATTAAATAACTTCCGAGAGCGTATTCGCTTTATAAGATATAACCTACTAAAATAAGGGAATAAAAATGGAAAGAACATTTTCAATCATCAAGCCAGATGGTGTAAAAAGAAACTTAATTGGCAAAATTTTAGCTAAAATGGAAAATGCTGACTTAAAAATTGTTTCAACTAAAATGATACACATGTCTAGACGCGAAGCAGAACAATTTTATTCTGTGCATTCCGCTCGTCCTTTTTTTGGTGAATTATGTGACTATATGACTTCTGGTCCAGTTGTTGTTTCAGTCTTAGAAGGTAAAAATGCTGTTGCTGCATATAGAGAACTTATGGGTGCGACAGACCCAGCTAAAGCTGCTAAAGGAACAATTCGTTCTGAATTTGGTGTAAGTATTGGTGAAAATACAGTACATGGCTCCGATTCTCTTGAAAATGCAAATATTGAAATTTCCTACTTCTTTTCAGGAACTGAGCTTGTAAATATTGCTAAGTAATTAATTTATTTAAATAAATTGTTAATTAAAAAACCGCATAAGCGGTTTTTTTTGTTAAAAAAAAGTGTATAGTATGCCCTGCGCGTTATACTTTCCTTTGGGGAAGTCCCTTTGTTCTCCTGACTTTAATTATTGCGAGTAACTATTATGGCTAAAAAAGAAATGAACATCTCTCAAGAAATGATCACTGATATTTCTAATGATTTAAATATTCCTAAAAATCAGGTGGAAAATACTCTCAATCTTATCCTTGATGATTGCACCATTCCATTTATTGCGCGTTACCGTAAAGAAGTAACTGGAGGTTTAGATGAAGTTCAAATTCGAAATATCATGGATAAGTACGAATATATTTATTCATTGAATGAAAGAAAAGAAGCAATAATTCGTTCAATTACTGAACAAAATAAAATGACACCAGTGCTACAAGCCAAAATTATTGCATGCAAAATTAAGACAGAATTAGAAGATTTATATCTTCCATTTAAACCAAAGAAAAGAACAAGAGGTCAAATTGCTGCAGAGCGCGGGTTAGCTCCCCTAGCAATGCAAATTTTGGAACAAGACTCTAATTTGGTAGATCTAATACCTGTTTTTAGTGAATATATTGGGAAACATGATGATTTAAAAAATTTAGAAATAGTTATTCAAGGTGCAAAAGACTATATTGCAGAATGTATATCTGAAATTGCTGAAGTAAGAAAAGAAATTCGTCTTTGGATGTTTGAAAATGCAAAATTTAAATCTGAAGTGCGTGATGATTTTAAAGATAAAAAAACTAAATACAATAATTATTATGAATTTAATGAGCCAGTAAAAACAATAGCTCCCCATAGATTAATGGCGCTGAGAAGAGGCGAAAAAGAAGAAATATTAAAAGTTACTTTAGATTATGATGAGCAAATTCCTCTTTCCATTATCTCTAGTTATGTTGTTAAAAATACAGCAACTGAAGTAGTAAAAACATTTTTAACTGAATGCATTAATGAAAGTTATAATAGATTAATTTCAACGAGTATTGAAACTGAGTTAAGATTAGAAACAAAAACAGCTGCTGAAGAAGAGGCAATTAGTGTATTTGGTAAAAATTTAAGAAATTTATTGTTGTTACCTCCTATACCTAAGAGAGTAGTGATGGGGGTTGATCCTGGTTTGAGAACAGGTAGTAAATTAGTCATAGTGGATCAAACTGGAAAGTTGCTGGACTTTGCTACAATTTATCCACATCATGATGAAGATATGTCGCATCATAAAAATAAATCTGCTTCAGAAATTATTTTAAATTTCATCAATAAACATAAAGTAGAATTAATTTCAATTGGGAATGGTACTGCTGGGCGAGAAACTGAAGATTTTTTTGAAAAAGTTCTTGCTGCTTGTTCTTTGGGAAGTAAACCAAGAATTGTGATAGTAAATGAAGCTGGAGCTAGTGTTTACTCAGCAAGTGATCTTGCTAGAGAAGAATTTCCTGATTTAGATATCACTTTCAGGGGAGCGATAAGTATTGCGCGCAGACTTCAAGATCCTCTTGCAGAACTAGTAAAAATTGATCCAAAAAGTATTGGTGTTGGACAATATCAACATGATGTGAATCAAAGTCGACTAAAGAAACAGCTTGGCGAAATTGTTGAAAGCTGTGTGAACTATGTGGGAGTTAATTTAAATACAGCCAGTCCAAGTTTACTATCATATGTTGCTGGTATTGGTCCAAGTTTGGCGAAAGGAATTGTTCGTCATAGAGAATCTTTTGGTGAATTTAAAGACAGAAGAAATTTATTTGATGTTATGGGTTTTGGAGCTAAAATATTTGAGCAATCAGCCGGATTTTTAAAAATTCCTGAAAGTGCAAATCCTTTAGATAATACATCTGTTCACCCAGAATCGTACGGGATTGTAGAAAAAATAGCTTCTGATTTAACTATTTCAATTAGTGAATTAATTGGGAATAAAGAAAATATTCACAAAGTAAAATTAGAAAATTATGTAACTGAAGAAGTAGGTTTGCCAACATTACAAGATATAATTAAAGAACTATTGAAACCAGGAAGGGATCCTCGTGAAGAAGGATCCAAACAAACTTATAACAGAGAAGTTCGTGATTTTAATCACTTAAAAGAGGGGCAAGTGATTACAGGAACTGTTACAAACGTCACTAATTTTGGTGCATTTGTTGATATTGGAGTTCATCAAGATGGACTTATTCATATATCAGAATTATCAAATCAGTTCATTAAAGATCTATCTCAAGCAATAAGCGTCGGACAACAGGTAAAAGTAAAAGTAATAGGTTTAGATAAAGAAAGAAAAAGAATATCTCTATCTAAAAAAGCTTGTGAAGAGGTAACGACTACCAGTCACAATACTGCACCAACTCAAGGAACAGTTGGTCGTTCTGGTGCTGTGAGTGCTCAACCAAATAAATTTAGAAAAAATTATTCTGATTCATCTCAAGTGCGAGCAAATTCAAGTGATTCTTCTATGAGCTATTCTAAAAAGTCTTCGCAAAGAAGTAATAAAAATAACGACGGAAAGGAACAAGATAAACATGCAAGCTTGTCCGATCTATTGAACAAATTTAATTCAAATAGAGTGTAATATGAAAGTTGAAATGTTATCTGTTTTAGAAGATAATTTTATTTTTATTTTAATAGATGAAATAAAAAGAGAAGCTGCAGTTGTTGATCCTGCTGTAGCAACACCAGTTATTTCATTTTTAAATAAAAATAATTTAACTTTGACAAAAATTTTTAATACTCATCATCATTTTGATCATGTTGGTGGAAATAAGGAATTAAAACAATTATTTCCTAACATCGAAATTTATGGTAGTATTCAAGATAGAAACCGTATACCATTTCAAACTCATTTTTTAGAACATAAAGATAAAATAAATTTTGGAGGAGAATGTGCTGAAGTATTTTTTGTACCTGGGCATACTTTAGGGCATATTTGCTACTTTTTTTCTTTAAAAAATGGTGAAAATCATTTGTTTATTGGTGATACAATCTTTGGTGGAGGATGTGGTAAATTATTTGAAGGAAGTCTTGAACAAATGTTTAATTCATTACTTTTTCTTCGTAATACGCTTCCAGGGAATACTTTGATATGGACAGCTCACGAATATACATTAGAAAATTATTTAATACTTGAAAAACTAGAACCAGATAATTTACTCATTAAAGAAAAAATTCAAAAGGTAATTAGCACACTAAAAAATGGTTTAAATACTGTTCCTTTTCTGCTTTCTGAAGAAAAAGCAGTAAGTAGTTTTTTGCGTTGGGATGACATTACGTTACAAAAAATAACAAATACAAATAATTCTTTTGATACTTTCTGTTCTGTTCGAAAATTTAGAGATAATCCACCAAAAATAGTAAAACCTTTTTAATTATTGGAGTTTTTAAATGTACCAATTTATTTTACCAAATGGAGTTACTCTGTATAAGTGGCCTCATAAAGTTGATCCAACAGAACAAACAATGAAAAACGAATTAGAAAAACTTGGTTTTAAAGCTTATGACTTGCAAACATGTGAGCCTTGGTTTGAAAGAAGCAGGCATGGACATGATTATGAGGAAATCAGAGCTGCTGTTTCTGGTTGTATTACTTTTCATTTTGACGGTCTTCCTATTACTATCGAAGCAGGAGATATTTTAGTAATACCTCCAGGTATTCCTCACCATGTTATTATTCATAACTCTAGACCTTTTACAGCTTTCAAAGGCAGTAGATCTGGAGAAAGAAAGGTAACAGAGTTTGGAGATGCTAAAGGTAGTGTAGAAGATATAATAGCAAAAAAAGGCAACATGTAATGAATTTCTTTTTTTTTGATTTAGATGGAACCTTAGAAGATTCTTCTGAAGATATGATTGATGCAGTCCACGGTACTAGAAATCTTTTAAAATTACCAAAAAAATTATCAAGCGAAATAAAGCCTTTTGTTAATAAAGGGATGACTGAGTTATATTTAAATTGTTTTGATGATTATATTGAAAAACGCAATATAAATTCTAATCAATTTAATGAAGTTAAAGATTTATATGAAAAATATTATTTTGAAAATATTTGTATTAA
Source organism: Pigmentibacter ruber (assembly GCF_009792895.1). Taxonomy (NCBI): domain Bacteria; kingdom Pseudomonadati; phylum Bdellovibrionota; class Oligoflexia; order Silvanigrellales; family Silvanigrellaceae; genus Pigmentibacter; species Pigmentibacter ruber. The sequence goes on along the minus strand of NZ_WSSC01000003.1, from coordinate 126,818 downwards.
GTCGCATTTGTACGAAGGAATAGTCGATGTTTTAAATGATTTATTAGCTAATAAAGAAAATAAAGTATTTGTTATAACCAATAAACCAGAAAGACATTCTAGAGAACTCTTGAGAAAACTTGGAATTGATAAATTTTTTACTGATTTAATGGGTGGAGATAGTTGCTCAGAAATGAAGCCGAGTTCTTTGCCATTAAAAATTATCGCTGAAAAATATTCCTTTAATTTTGATACTGATAAAGCTTATATGATTGGCGATAGCGAAGGTGATATAAAATGTGGCAAAAATTTTGGAGCTACAACAATTTGGTGTGGATGGGGTTACAATCAAACTCATGGCACAGAAATTCCAAATTTTTCAGCGAGACATCCCAAAGAAATCTTATCGTACATTTAAACATTTAAAATAATCAAACACAAAATTAAATATAACTCTGCTTGAAGCTGGATATTGTTTATTGAATAAGCTAAATCGATTTATGATGAGAAAAATATAAACTCAATTCTCATTTTGAAATGAGTGCTTTATTAACATTATTTAGGATGATTTAGAATGCAAAATGAAGAAGTAGGTAGCTTTAGACGCAAAGGAGATTTGGGAATTCCTTTTGTTTTTGCTTTATTTGCACTTTCAACAATCATTGGCTGGGTTGTTTTTCAGAATTATGAACATTCTGTAAAGGAAATTACACATTCGTTAGCTAAAATACAAGCTGAATCAGCACAATTATCCTTAGAAGGGTGTGCTGATAAAACTATGGAGTGGTTCAATCAATGCGATGCTATGACTCAATTGTGTGATTCAACTGTACCTAGAATGATAAAAGTTTGTTTAGCAAACTCGGATAAGTCATTAGGTTGCAAAAAATATGGTGATGAAATCTATGGATATAATTTCGGTGTTAAACAATGTACATCATATATGCAGGGTAGTAAGATGAAAAGACATAAAAAAGCCTGTGGAGATGTATGGCAAGTAATAGCCGAATATTGTAAGTCAGCTGCTAAACAAACTGCAGTTAAATAATTGTTTATTGGAAATATGAAAAAAGATGCTAAATAAAAACATGATTTATCGCCATTATATTGAATTAGCAAAACCTCGTATTGCTTTCTTTTGTATACTAATGACTGCTGGAGGTATTGTCCTCGCTCCTGGGAATATTGTAATAAAAAGTTTTATTTTTGCATTACTTGGAACTGCATTATCAGTAGCTTCAGCAAATGCATTTAATATGATTTATGAAAGAAATACCGATAAGCTAATGCGTCGTACAAAGTTTAGACCGCTACCAATGGGAAAGATATCTGTCTCCCAGGCATGTATATTTGCAATAATTCTTTGTTGTATTAGCATTTTTTTGTTAATTTATTATGTTAATTTATTAACTGGTTTATTATCTTTATTAGCAATTCTTGCCTATAGTTTGGTTTATACACCTTTAAAATATAAAACCCCCTTGGCTCTTGTTATTGGAGCTATTCCAGGTGCTATCCCACCTCTTCTTGGGTGGACCGCAGTTGCAAACAAAATTGATGCTGCTGGATTAGCTTTGTTTGGAGTTCTATTTGCATGGCAAATGCCACATTTTATTGCTATTGCTATTTATCACCAAGAAGACTATGCAAAAGCTGGTATAAAAGTTGTTTCTTTAATTAGAGGTGAAAGAATTGCCAAGATACAAGCCTTTGCTTGGTCTCTGGTTTTAGTTTTTTTTACGATATCTTTATATTTATTAGAAGTTGGCGGAAAATTTTATTTAGCTACTGCAATTATTCTTGGTTTTTGGTTTGTAAGACTTAGTATTCTTGGGTTAAAAAAAGAAATGTTGCCAAATTGGCCAAGAAAATTTTTTCTAGCATCTCTTGTTTACTTACCTCTTTTAGTCATTGGTTTGGTTGCTGATCGTTTTTTTGAAATATTTATTATAAAATATTTTTAGTTAAAAACTTTTTTTAATGAGAATAATTCTCATTTGTGTTTCGCCACTCTTTTGAATATGAGCTTGACAAGCGATCAAGTGATCGAGAAAATTTTAATTTGCTGAGAGATTATGAGTTTGAAAAATGTTTTTGATGATCTAGGATTAAGGGTCTTGCTCGTCAAGTCATGATCCGTTAGAACACTCCCGCAACATAACATTGCACTGAGTTTGATTTCATGGTTGGAAGCATCAGGTTTGTTTGTTGTTACGTTAAAGAAGCGTGTATAGTTTTTTTTATTTATTTTTCAGCTTTTGCTTAATTTAGGTGGTGCCGTGGAACCGATATTTCCAAAATGGACGAACCGAATTCCTTTATTCCTAGGCGTTGGCATTCCAGTGCTATTAGTGTCAATAATTGTTGGAATTTGGTACTATTTTTCGCCAAAATTCTTGGCGGTAGGTTATGAACCCGAACAACCGATAGCTTTCAGTCATCAGCTACATGCTGGACAAATGGGGATAGACTGTCGATACTGTCATAGTGGAGTTGAAAAAACTTCATTCGCTCCATTGCCTCCAACAGAAACCTGTATGGGATGTCATAATAAAGTTAAAAAAGATAGTCCTAGATTAAAGGTTTTACATGAAAGTTATAAAAATAAAACTCCTATTCCTTGGGTGCATGTCTATTCACTGCCTAGATACTCACATTTTGATCATAGCGCACATTTAACTGCAGGAGTTGGTTGTGTTACTTGCCACAGTCGTGTCGATAAAATGGAAGTGATCAGTTTAGCAAGTCCATTAAGTATGGGCTGGTGCTTGGAATGTCATAGAGACCCTGTTCCAAATATTCGGCCACAAAATCAATTGACAAACATGCTTTATGATCCTCATGCTTTTGGCTATATTCCAAGCAATGATCCTGATTATAAAGATAAGTTAATTCAACCACCGCAAGCATGTGGTGCTTGCCACTATTAAAAATGAAAGCAATTAAGGGTTACCTTAGTTGTAAAGTAACAAATTTTGATTGGAAAGTTTGCACCATGACACAGTTCAATTCCAATGATGAACAAAAGAAACAAACACATTGGCGCAGCGTAGATGATTTAGAAAACTCGCCTGAGTTTTTAAGTAAATTGCAACGTGAGTTTCCTCATGGAGCAAGTGAATTAGAAATGCGACCAGGAGTGCACAGAAGAAAATTTTTAGGGATGATTGGTGCCTCAATGGCACTCGCAGGAGTTGTTACTTCTGGCTGTATCCGTAGACCTAAAGGCCATATTTATCCAGAAAATCATAGAGCTGAAGATTCATTGCCTGGGGTTCCAAAACATTTTGCAACATCTGTGCAAATTGCAGGCGGTGTTTTGGGGATGCTTGTTACTAGCACAGATGGAAGGCCAACAAAAATTGATGGTAATTCTAACCATCCAATGAGCAATCCTATTTCATCAAGCAAAATTGGCTCGTCTAATGGATTTGCCCAAGCTGAAATATTAAATATGTATGACCCTGATAGAGGGCAAAACTGTTTATTCCAAAATAAAAAAATTGCTAAAAAAGATATCTATTCTGCATTAAAAAGTTGTTTAGAAAATTCTCTTAAAACAGATGGCAGTGATACAGCATTAATTTATTCTACTAACTCATCATTGTCTTTTGGCAATTTATTGGAAGAATTTAAACAAAAATATCCAAAAGCTATTTTGGTAGAAAATGACTTAAAATATTCATCAAATCGTAAAAGTGCATTATCGCAAATTACAAATACATATGCAGTTGACCAAGTTTATGATCTGTTAAATGCAAATACTATCCTTGCTGTTGATTCTGATTTTATGGGAGTTGAAGGCGATTCAGTAAAAAATGCAAGGGAATTTGCCGAAAAAAGAAGAGTTGTAGACAAAGGTTCTGTTATGAATCGTTTGTATGCAATTGAGTCAAATATTAGTACAACAGGTTCAATAGCAGATCACCATTATTCGTTAAGAAGTGGAAAAATGGGTGATTTTCTTTTAGGAATTGCTGCTGAATTGAATCGTTTAGGAATTGCGTTTCCTATTGAAGTTTCAGATGCAATTCGAAATAAAAGAGTTTTTTCTGATTCATTACAAAAGTGGATTAGAGTTTGTGCAAAAGATTTATATAATGACCGTGGATCTAGTTTGATTATTGCTGGTGAAAGACAGCCAGTATGGGTGCATATATTAACGCACGCTATCAACGTTTCTTTAAATAATGTTGGAAAAACTGTTTCTCTTATTTCTGATTCTACTAAACCTAAAGGATTAGATAATTACCAAACTTTAATACAATCATTGCAAAAAGACACTATCAAAAATTTAATAATAGTGGGTGGAAACCCAGTATATACAGCACCTATTGATTATAATTTTGCTAATCTTTTTAAGAAAGTCAAAAATAGTTTTTATTTAGGCTTAACTTATGATGAAACAGCTGAAGTTTGTAATTATTATTTACCAAAAACTCATTTTCTAGAAACTTGGGGAGATACGCGTTCTTCTAATGGAGTATTTGCTATTACTCAACCATTAATTGCACCACTCTTTGATGATGCTGTTGATGAGTATTCTTTAGTATATTTTTTAAATAAGTTAACAGAACTTGATTCAAGTTATAAATATATTAAAAACTATTGGCAGTCAAAATTAAGTAACTCAATTAATTTTGAAAATATTTGGAGAGAATCTTTAAGTAAAGGAGTTTTGCTTGATTTTAACAAAGAAACAAAACTCACTCCAAGTTACTCTTATACAGCTTTTTCTTCCTCTTACGCTAAATCAGTTAAACTTTCTGAGCCAAATAAAGATGCTTTAGAAATTGATTTTGCTTTAGATAAAACATTATATGATGGTACTTATTCAAATAATGCTTGGATGCAAGAATTACCAGATCCTATTTCCAAATTGGTCTGGGATAATGCTTTGTATATGAGCCCAAAAACAGCCGCAGCATTAGGTTTAAAGGGCAAACCAAAACCAGGTACTTCTGATGTTGATGTAGTGAAAGTAACATATCAAAATAAATCAGTAGAAGTTGCAGTTTGGGAATTACCTGGAGTTGCAGATTTCTCCTGTGTTTTACATTTGGGTTATGGTAGAAAATTTGGAAAAGTTGCTACTGGATGTGGTTTTAATGCAAACTTAATTAGGACTTCTGAATCTTGGTTTGGAGGCGATGTTAAAATTCAAAAAACAGGTAAGAAATATTCTTTAGTTTCGACTCAAGAACATTCATCTATGAGCGGAACTCCCGGTGTAAAAGAAGACAGACCTCCTGTTGTAAGAGAAGCAACTTTAGATCATTTCAAAGCAAAACCAGATTTTGTAGCTGAACATGAGCTTTTGCCAGTTGAAAAACATAAAAGTAATTTATTTAAATTTCCTGAAGATCCTGCACAGAAAAAATGGGCAAGACAGCAATGGGGAATGGCAATTGATTTAAATACTTGTATTGGTTGCAACGCATGTACTGTTGCCTGCCAGGCAGAGAATAATATTTCAGTTGTAGGAAAAGAAGAAGTATTTAAAAATCGTGAAATGAACTGGATCAGAGTTGATCGTTACTTTACTGGCAGTGTTGATGATCCTGAAATAAGAACAGTATTTCAACCTGTTAATTGTCAGCACTGTGAAAATGCTCCTTGTGAAGCTGTTTGCCCTGTAGCTGCAACTGTTCACAGCCCTGATGGTCTTAATGATATGGCTTATAATAGATGTGTTGGTACGCGCTATTGTGCAAATAACTGTCCTTATAAAGTTCGTCGTTATAACTTTTTCAATTATAGTAAAGCAGATGATGAAAGAAATCCTCTTTACGCTATGCAAAAAAACCCTAACGTAACAGTTCGTTTCCGTGGCGTTATGGAGAAATGCTCTTATTGTGTTCAGAAAATTAATAAAGCGCGCTCTAAGTTTAAAAAATCATCTGATGGATTAATTCCAGATGGAGCGGTTGTTACGGCGTGCCAAAATGTATGTCCAACAAACGCAATTACATTTGGTGATGTGGCTGATCCTCTGACCATGGTTTCAAAATTAAAAGCACAAAGTAGAAACTATGCAATTCTTGGTGAACTTAACACAAAACCAAGAACGACTTATTTAGCAAAACTTCGCAACGCAAATACGGAATTAGGTTAAATGGTTATGAACTGCGTTGTGTTGGTGGAGGAATTATGTCTACATTAAGTAAAAAACAAATTTATGGAATATTAGCTCAATTTGAAACTGCAGCTGAAGTCTATCAAGCTTGTGAAAAAGTGAGAGATAGAGGCTTTTTAAAGTGGGATGCTTATTCACCATTCCCAGTTCACGGTTTAGATAAAGCCATGGGTATCCCACAAAGTAAACTATCTTGGATTGTTGGAGCAACTTCAGCAATTTGTGGAATAGGCGGATTTTTAACATGGGTATGGATGAATGGAGTTGATTATAAATATGTGATAGCTGGTAAGCCTTTTCTTGGTTTTGCTGGTTACTTTCTACCAGGTTTTGAGTGTGCCGTTCTATCAGCTGCAATAGCGTGTTTAATTGGAATGTTAGCTCTTAATAAATTACCACAATGGTATCATTCATTATTTCGTTCAGAAAGTTTTAAAAGAGTAACAGATGATAAATTTTTTATTGCAATTGAAGCTTCCGATCCAAAATTTGATCCAGAAAAAACTATGGTTTTTTTAAAGGAATTGGGTGCATCAAATGTAGAATTTGTGGAGCAGTAACATTATGATTAATTTTAATATCTTTAAAAATATATTGTTACCAATAACAAGTTCTATTTTAGTTTCACTAATTGTGTCTGGTTGTAGAGGACAAAAATCAGAGAAAGAACCAATTCTTCCTATTCAAAATATGGTGGAACAAACTTCTTACGGTCCACAATCAAAAAACGAGTTTTACAAAGATAAAATGGCAATGCGCCCACCTTTGGCGGGTACTGTCGCTCAAGGTGAAGAGAAAACAAATAAGCCACTTTATGTTGGACAAGAGCAGTCTTCTACAGAACAAAATCCTATGTGGGTTAAAAATATTCCTATCAAGCTTGATATGCAGATTATGAAAAAAGGGCAAACCAATTTCAATATTTATTGTGCACCTTGTCATGGAGCTGCTGGTAATTCTGACGGATTAGTAACTCAAAGAGCTGGAGGGTCAATCCGGCCTACAAATATTCATGATCAAGATAAAATCAATTTACCTGTAGGTAAAATTTATGATGCTGTTCGGAATGGGGTTAATAATTGGAATATGCCAGGATTTGCTGCACAAATGAATGTGGAAGATCGCTGGGCAGTAGTTGCATATGTAAGAGCATTACAGCGCTCAAAAACTGCGAAAATTGAAGATATTCCAGAAGATATTCAAGCTAAAAATGGTTGGAGCAAAAAATGAGTAGCCATCATCACAATATAACAGTTTCAAAAGAGAGTGCTTCTCTACCTCAGAATCATATCTTTGCAAAATTACCTCTCTCTGGGACTGCCATAGGTTTAATTTCATTATTGATAGCATGCATGTTGGGTAGAGGAGATATAGAATATTTTTTCTTTTCTTTTCATGTTTCGTGGTTGTTTTTTTTAAGTATTGCAATTGGCGCAGTATTTTTTGTTCTTATTCAATTTGCAACTAAAGCTGGTTGGAGTGTGGTTGTTCGTCGTATAGCGGAAAATATATCAGCAACAATGCCTTTATTCTTTGCATTCTTAATAGTCATGGTTTTAGGCACAAATACTTTATATCATCACTGGCATGGTCATGAAGCTCTACAAGATAAAGTAATTCAATCAAAAGCTTGGTATCTTAACGTACCATTTTTTTATATCAGAGCAGTTTTTTACATGATTATGTTCACGTGGGCAGCGCATTTTTTTGCAAAACATTCAGCAAAACAAGACGAAACTGGAAATCATGCAATTACTTATAAATTACAAAATGCAAGTTATCCTTTTTTAATTGTTTTAGGTTTTTGTGTCACTTTTGCTGCATTTGATTGGATTATGTCCTTAGATCCTCATTGGTATTCAACTATTTTTGGACTCTACTTTTTTGCTAGCTGTTATATGGTATTTTTTGCTACTTTAATTATTGCTACAAGAATGCTACAAAATGTAAAAAATTTAAAAGATGTTATTACTATTGAACATTATCATGATTTAGGAAAACTTATTTTTGGGCATACTTGTTTTTGGGCATATGCTGCTTTTGTTCAGTACCTTCTTATTTGGTATGGAAATATTCCTGAAGAAACAATTTGGTATAGCATCAGACAAAGCCATGGTTGGTTTTATATTTTAATGGCTCTCTGTATAGGACATTTTTTTGTTCCTTTCTTCTTTTTAATGGCACGTAAAGCAAAACGCTCAAGAAAAATGTTAGTAGGTGTTTCTATTTGGATGTTAATCATGCATTTCTTAGATCTTTATTGGTTAGTTATGCCCGCTAAATATGAAGAAGGTCCGCAATTTGGATTGATAGACATTTTTTGCTTTTTGGGTATTGGTGGATTATTTATAGCATTTTTCGCAGCTATTACTAAAAGAAAAGCTTTAGTTGCTGTTAAAGATCCTAGATTACCAGAGTCTTTAACATATGAAAATGTATAGGATGGCAAAATTATGTTAAAAAATTTAAAGCAAAACCATTTATTTTCTAGTGAACATTCAGGTAAAAATGTAATTGAAGATGAACCAGATAAACCACCAGTTCTTACAACTGCAGTTATCGTTCTTATTTCCTTTGCTTCTTTAATTATAGTTGCAATATTTTCGTATACTTTTTTATGGAAAACAACCGAATCAGAATTCGATAGAGTGAATAATGGTATGGGTAACGAAACTAAAGTAAATTATGATAAATCACAAGAAAAAATACTTTCATCATATGAAAAATTAGAAAATGGTAATTATCAAATACCTATTGAAAAAGCTATGGAATTAGTTATCAAAGAGCAACACTAAACTTTATATTGGGGTAAATTTTGAAACTACGTATTACATTTTTATTATTAGCTATAATTTGTACCTTTATTACAAGGAACAGCCTAGCTTTTGATGAAAGAATGCGTATGCCTAGTCAAAAAAGAGAATTAAAACCTAATTCTATGCCTGTGAATGAAGTTCCTAAAGTAATGCAAGGTGTTGCTATTAAAGAAAATCTAGGCAAAGCTGTTGATTTAAATCTTTCTTTTACCGATCAAAATAATAAAGTAACAACTATCTCAGAAATGTTAGCAGATGGAAAACCAATAATTTTAACTTTAAATTATTATAGATGCTCAACATTATGCTCTATTCAACTAATTAATTTTGCAAAAAGTTTGAAAGAATTAGGTTGGAGAATTGGGAAAGATTTTAAAGTTGCTACTATAAGTTTTGATCCTACAGATAAAACTACAGATGCACTTAAAAAACAACAAGAGTACTTAAATTTAGCTGATCAAGAAAATGGTAATTGGAATTTTTATGTTGGAAATGAAGATAATATTAAAGCATTAACTCAACAAATTGGTTTTTATTATAATTATGATCCAGTTAGTAAAGAATTCGCACATGCAGCGGCAATATTTTTTATTACACCAGGAGCAAAAATATCAAGTTATTTGTATGGTATTTCATATAAGCCGAGAGATATTAAGTTTTCACTAATGGATGCATCACTCGATAAAATAGGATCTCCAACAGATCAAATATTGTTAACTTGTTTTCATTATAACCCAACAACAGGTAAATATGATGCATTTGCTATGGGTATGATGCGTATTGCTGCATTAATAACAGTTTTTTTCTTATTTATCATTCTAGGAATCTTTTTTTGGCGTGAAAAACGCAAGAAGGCAATTTAGGGAGTACATAACGTGTCAACAACACCAGGGCCAGAAACAACTACTTGGCAAGGATCATTCTGGTTACCAGAAAATGTTTCACCAATGACTGGTGGTCAGGATGGTTTATTTTATTTTATCTATGCGCTTTCCATCTTCTTTTTTATTGTGGTTGTGGGCTTCATGGTATATTTTGCATGGAAATACCGGAAGAAAAAAGAAGGTGAAAAAACTTTAGATATTCATGGTAACACCAAATTAGAAATTATTTGGAGCGTTATACCAGGAATTTTGTTTTTAATCATTTTTGTATGGGGTTTTCGTGATTGGGTTAAACTAAACGTTCCGCCACAAGATTCTTTAGAAGTTAGAGTAACAGGACGTAAGTGGGACTGGTCTTTCATGGATGTTAAGACTGGAGCTGAAACTTCAGATCTTATTGTACCTATAAATAAACCAGTTAAATTAACAATGTCGTCAGCGGATGTTATCCATGGTTTTTATGTTCCTCAATTTCGTATAAATAGAGATGTTCTACCTAATCAATATACAGTTCTTTGGTTTAAAGCTGAACAAATAGGGAGTTATCCCATTTTATGTACCCAATATTGCGGAACTAAACATTCCCAAATGGTACGTTATGTAAGAGTTCTTCCAGAAGCTGAATATGAAAAAGCTATGATTGCAGCACAAGGAGCTGGTTTAACACCTGCTCAACTTGGTAAAAAAATATTTGAAGGAAAAGGGGCTTGTGCTTCTTGTCATGACGTTTCAAAAGCAAAAGTAAGATCTGTTGGTCCTCCTCTATACGGCCTGTATGGAAAAACCCAACATGAAATTATTTTGTCAAATGGTAAAAAAGAAACAGTTACTTTTGATGATAATTATATACGTGAATCAATTGTAAATCCAAATTATCGTGTTGTGCCTGGCTATCCTTCTGTGATGCCATCTTATCAAGGTCAATTAAATGATAAAGATCTAAATGCATTAGCTGAGTATATTAAATCATTAAAAGACTAAGAAAATTAAAAGATTATTTGGATATTTAGGAGTTCGTTCTATGCAAAATCGAGAGTTACTCAAACCGGTATTATTTTCGGATATGCTGTCTTCTCATCATGATTCTGGTTTGAATTATTTAAATGCAAAAAAAGGATTTTTGTCCTGGCTTTTTACTGTAGATCACAAAAGAATTGGGGTAATGTATTTTATATCAATATCTATATTCTTTTTAGTCGCAGGTCTTTTTGCATTACTTTTACGTACTGAACTTATGCAAGTACGTATTCCTAATGCGACTGCAAATTCATATATGATTACAGCAGATCATTACAATGAAGCGTTTACTTTTCATGGCGCTATAATGGTGTTTCTTGTCATTATTCCTTCAGTACCTGCAACATTAGGAAACTTTTTATTACCACTTATGATTGGTGCTAAAGATGTTGCTTTCCCAAAATTGAATTTAATAAGTTATCATTTGTATATAGTTGGAGCTCTATTTCTTGTCTACACTATTGCTTTTGGTGGACTAGATACAGGTTGGACATTTTATACTCCTTATAGTACGCAGACATCTACATCAGTAATTGCTGCAGTATTTGGCGCATTTATTTTAGGTATGGCTTCTATCTTAACCGGTGTTAACTTTATTGTTACGGTACACAAAATGCGAGCCCCTGGAATGACATGGGTAAGAATGCCACTATTTGTTTGGGCAATTTATGCTACGAGTGTTATTCAGGTTTTAGCCACTCCAGTAGTTGGTGTTACTTTAATATTAGTTGCCATTGAAAGATTATTGGGAATTGGTATATTTGATTCAAATTTAGGTGGAGATCCAATTCTTTTTCAAAACTTTTTCTGGTTCTATTCACACCCTGCTGTGTATATTATGATTCTACCAGCTTTTGGAATAATGAGTGAATTAATAACAATTCATTCTAGAAAAAGTATTTTTGGTTATAAAGCTGTTGCCATTTCAAGTATTGGTATTGCTGTAATTGGATTCTTTGTCTGGGGACACCACATGTTTACAAGTGGTCAATCAGCTTTAGCAACAGTATTTTTTTCTATTTTAACTTACGGGGTTGCAGTTCCAACTGCTATTAAAGTTTTCAGTTGGGTAGCTACTTTATATAAAGGATCAATCTCTTTTACTACTCCGATGTGTTATGCATTTGTATTTTTGTTCTTGTTTCTAATAGGTGGATTAACTGGAATTTTCCTAGGCTCTCTTTCAACTGATGTCCATTTACATAATACTTATTTTGTTGTTGCGCATTTTCATTATGTTATGATGGGTGGAACAATAATTGCATGGATTGGTGGAGTTTATCACTGGTGGCCTAAAATAACAGGTAAAAAATTTAGTCAAACTTGGGGTAATATCAGTGCTGTAGTAGTATTTATTGGCTTTAATTTAACATTTTTCCCACAATTTATTATGGGTTCACGTGGTATGCCAAGGCGTTATTACGATTATTTGCCAGAATATTATACATTTCATGTTCTATCAACGATAGGCTCATACGTTTTATCGATAGGATTATTTATAGTGTTGTTTAATTGGATTCATTCTATCTTTTATGGAGAAAATGAAACTAAAACGAATCCATGGAAAGGAAAATCTATGGAATGGACTGAGACAGCTGTTGTTCCAATTGAGCATAACTTTGAACAACAACCAATTTCTAAGCATGGTCCGTATGAATTTGATGAACTTGTGAAGCCAGCTAAGGCAGGAGGACACTAATTTATGACTGACCATCATGCTGATCATCCAAAGTATCATGCCCACCATTTTAAAACGATGGAACAACAAACCGCAGCTGGTAAGTTGGGCATGTGGGTATTTATGGCACAAGAACTTCTATTCTTTTCTGGATTATTTTGTGCTTTTGGCTTTGTTAGATATATGTATCCTGAAATGGTTGCAGAAGCTCAAACTTCTATGGATTGGAAACTAGGAACTATTAATAGTATTATACTTTTAGTGAGTTCTTTAACTATGAGTTTATGCGTGAGATCTGCACGTTCTAACAACAGAAGTGGTACTATTAAATTTTTAGTAGCCACAATGATTTGTGGCTTGATGTTCTTAATTATTAAAATGACTGAATGGGGTATGCACTTCCATGAAGGTTATTATCCAGGAAAATATTTTCATCCTATTGCAGAAGCTGAGATACAAAATCCTCTCGCGCATATCTTTTTTGGTTTATACTATGTAATGACTGGTATGCATGGCTTGCATATTGTTGTTGGATTAGGATTAATGACCTGGATGCTTATTAGAGCTGCTAGAGGTGAATTTAACTCTGAGAATTATGTTTCTTTAGAAAATACTAGTTTATTTTGGCACCTTGTTGATATTGTCTGGATATTTTTATTTCCATTACTTTATCTTGCGAAGTAAGAAATCAGGAGTTAATAATGTTTAAAAACCAAAATCATTTTACTTCAAAGAGTAATTCAGAAAATAATTCAGGGAGTAACAATGGGGGGCATGGTTTATTGCCAGTTAAACTATATTTGGCAATCTTTACCCTTTTGTTGATTATGATCTTTGTTAATGTTGGGATATCTTTTCTACCTATTCCAAGTATTTGGAAATTAGTAATTATTTTAATTGTTGCCCTATCACAATCTGTTTTAGTTGCAGTATTTTTTATGGAACTCATTCATGAAGATAAATTTTATTCTTTTGTTTTTGGTTCCGCAGTACTTTTCATGATTCTGTTTTTTGCCATTACTTTAACAGAATTAAGCGGAAGAGATTTTTTCCATAAGAATGAAGGCATTAAGATAATGAGAGAAGTAGATCAAAATGGAAATTTTGCTCCAGGTGGTCCAAAATTAGAACAAAAGCACGAGAAAAAATAATTCTAAAATATCTTCTTGTTTATTTGACTATGCAATTTCAGCCCTGCAATTTTTTTCACCTCAAGTTTCCTTAAATATCCGATAATAAAATAAATATAATACTAAGCAGGGTAAATGACGTATGCTTAAGACGGTGACAAAAGGGATTTTTAAACCAAATAGCAAGGATTCTTCAGATTTTACTGAACGTATTATAAAGGCCTACTATAATACACAAAAAAATACTGATAGTGAAAATACTGAACAAGTTCCTAATGAACATTTTGCAAACAAAAGTCATAGTGATAAAAAATATTTAAATATGAATGATGGAAATGCTAGTTTAAATTCTTCCATTTCCTCAGATAGAGTATCAAAACAGGGACAAAAAAAATCTTCAGCACCGCAAATTATATCGATTGGTGGTGGTAAAGGTGGAATTGGAAAAAGTTTTTTATCTGCAAATATTTGCGTTCGTTTAGCTTCCCTTGGTTATAAAGTGTCTGTTGTTGATCTAGATCTTGGAGCAGCAAATCTGCATACATGTTTAGGAGTCCCAACACCACAAAAAGGAATTTCAGATTTTATTCATGGAAATGTTTCGTCATTAGAAGAAACGGGAATTTCATGTTGTTTGCCAAATTTGACTTTATATGGAGGGGGGCAAGAATTTTGGCAACAAATAAAGCCACAAAGTTCACAAAAAATAAAATTGATATCTAAATTACAAGAGCTTGAAGCAGATTTTGTATTTTTAGATTTAGGAGCAGGAACACACATTCATACGCTAGATTTTTTTATATTTTCACATGGAGGTATTTTAGTAGTTGCTCCAGAGCCAACTAGTATTGAAAATGCTTATGTGTTTATGAAGAGTGTTCTGTATAGAAAAATTCAAAGTATATGTAAAGCATTCGAAATTGAAGAAGAAGTTGAGTCAGAATTATTAAGAAAAATTTCAAACCCTAAATCAACAGAAACTCCTTTTTCCCAAATTATAAATTTTGCTCAGAAGAATAAAGAAGTAGGAAAACAAATTAAAGATATGATTGAAGCTACAAATATTGGTATTATAATGAACCAGGTAAGAACAAAAGAAGATCGAGATCTAGGTGAGTCAATGTCAGTTATTTGTAACAGATACTTTGGATTTTCTGCCCAATTTTTAGGCTCAACAAGATATGATGATGCCGTATGGAAATCAGTGCGAGTAAGGAGACCTCTTATAATAGATTATCCTTTATCCACAATAGCTGTTAACATTAATCATATAACAGATAGGATAATAAAAATGTTTGCTGATAACCAAGGTAAAGAAAAAGAAGAAAAAGTTGGTTAACTTATGGAAATACAATTTAAAAGAAAGAATCCTTTTGAAGTACTTGGATTACCAGAAGGAGAAGTTTCACTATTAAAAATTGAAGAAGCATATAGAAATAAAAGAAAACAACTTGCTGATTCAGAAAAAAATAATCAAAATAATAAATTATTAATTGATGAAGTGGAAAAAGCGTTTCAAGAACTAGTTAATTATTTAGATGATGATAATTCTTTAGATCAAGAAGAAGTAGTTATTTCTGCTACATTCTTTCCTAAAAAAGCAAATCAGACGTTGCGAAATATAAATCTTCCTAAAAGTGATTCTCCTGAATTTGACGATGATTATGCTCCAATTTATAACCAAATAATCGAGAAAAAATCTTCCATAGTTAATAAATCACATGCTATTAAACCTGTTGAAAGTATTTTTAATGCTAAAATTCCTATTCATTCAAAAAATATTAGAGCTGAAGCAACAAAAAACCATTTATTGTTAAATAATATTCAAGAAATGTTAAAAAGTAAAAATAATATTAATGGCTCATTTTTAAAGTCAATTAGAGAAAAGATGGATGTTTCAATTGATGAAATGTCTTTAAAAATTAAAGTTAGTAAAAATTATTTAGAGGCAATTGAAACAGATCATTTTGAAAACCTACCGGCAGAAGTCTATGCTAAGGGTTTTTTTAGCTCTTATCTTAATTACTTAGGAATTGAGAAAAAAGAGCTTGTTGAAGCCTTAATAGATATATATAGAGATAAAAAAAGGTTGATGAAAAAGAAGTAATTTCTTGGTCAACCTTAACAAATAGGTTGGCTTATATTATGCAAGAAAAAACTTTGGTTGCCATTGAAGTACCTGATGAATTTGATAATCAACGTTTAGATATTTTTATAACCCGCATGATAGATGTAATACCTAGCCGATCGTTTGCGACAAAATTAATTGATAGTAAAAAAGTTAAAATTGACAAAAAATTTACAAAAGCCTCTTATAAAGTGAAGAAAAGCCAAATTATTGAGGTTGATTTGTCTTTTCAAAATGAGTTGAGTGAAGAACCTATAGGAGAAGAGATTCCATTAAATATTCTTTATGAAGATGCTGATTTATTAGTAATTAATAAATCAGCTGGGATGGTTGTCCACCCTGGTGCTGGTGTTCACTCAGGGACATTGGTTAATGCTGTATTAGCTTATACAGGAATGACTTTGCCTTCTTTAGGAGGTCCTATAAGAGCTGGTATTGTTCATCGCCTTGATAGAGATACTAGTGGAGTGATGGTTGTAGCAAAATCACAGTTAGCTTTAACGCACCTTTCCAAACAATTTGCTGAGCATTCTCAAATACGAATTTATCATGCTATAGTATATGGAAAATTACCTAGTTCAGAGGGAGAAATTGTAACTTGGCACGGCAGAGATTTAAAAAATCGCTTAAAATACTCTGTCCAAGCGGAAGGTGTTGGTAAAAAAGCTATTCTGAAGTACAAACTCTTAAAAGAGTTTGGTAATTTGGATTTTTCTTTGGTTTCTTGCTCATTATACACTGGAAGAACACATCAAATTAGGGTTCAAATGGCATATTTAGGAAATGGAATAGTAGGAGACTCTCTATATTCTAAAATTCCAGATAAATTAAAAAATAAAAAAGAGCTTTTTGCGCAAGTTACAAAAAATTCACCAAGACAAATGTTACACGCTTTGCATTTGGAATTTGTACATCCTCGACATGGAAAGCAAATGAAGTTTATAGCTCCTTATCCAGCAGATTTTCAAAACTTATACAATTTATTACAAATTAAATCTAATTAACTATGCTATTCAGGGAATTAAATGGAATTATTTAATTTAGAAGAATTTTTAAAATCAGGTATTTTTTTCTCTTCATCAATTGAAAATAAAATTTGGTGTATGTATGGAGCCTTAGAAGAATATCAATCAAATGAAAATTTAGAATATCCTTACTTCTATTTTAGTGATTTTTATTTCAAAAATAAAAATACTTTTTATAAGGGAAAAAAATTCTTTGAATTTACTTTTGATGGATTTCAAACTATTTTAAAAAATTCTGTAGGAAATGTTCCTGATATTAAATGGGAAAAATTTGATAATTTATATTATCAAAAGCAATTTGATTTTATTATGAAAAATATAAAAAGTAAGGAGATTAAAAAAGGTGTACCTTTTTCTTTTTTATCAGGTAAATCAAAAATAGATTCAGAAAATAAGCTATTTTTTATTCAGAATGTAGTAAAAAATATTAAAAATAATAAATGCTATTTATATGGATTTTGGAAAAATAATGAAGGTATTATTGGAACAAGTCCGGAGCTTATTTTTTCTCAGGAAAATAATAATATATATACAATTGCTCTTGCAGGAACAATAAAAAATGAAATAAATGTTGATAAAGACAATTTCATAAACGATCCGAAAATAAAAAATGAACATAGTTTTGTAATAGAAGGTATAAAAAAAGCAATAAAACATTTTGGCAATGTAGATATTGGGCAAACTAGACTATTTGAATTACCTTATCTCCTACATTTGAAAACGGATATTTTTCTTAATTTTAAAACTGAATTTAATTATTTAAAGTTAGTTCATACATTACATCCAACTCCTGCTGTTGGTATTTATCCAAAAAATGATCAATTTTGGCTAGAAGAATCATTATTAAACACTTGCAAACGGAAAAATTTTGCAGCTCCTTTTGGTTTATTGTTAAATAAAAATAAGTCATTTTGTATTTGTCTTATTCGAGGCCTACAGTGGGATGAGTTTGATAAAGTACAAATTACTGCGGGAGGAGGAGTAATAGAAGAAAGTAACTATCAAGATGAATTGAATGAAATAAAATTTAAAATACATTCTATCATAAAAAATTTAGGGCTAAATTATGAATTCTGAATTTTCCTCCAAAATTATTAAAAATCTTATGCAATGGGGTGTTAAAGAATTTTATGTGTGCGCAGGCGCAAGAAATGTACCTTTGATAGATCTATTATTGAATTCAAAAAATATTAAAATTTATAGTCATTTCGATGAAAGAAGTCTTGCATTTTACGCTATTGGAAGAATAAAAAGTTTAAAAGCTCCAGTAGCAGTAATTGTTACCTCTGGAACAGCAGTTGCCGAGTTATTTCCTGCTGTCATTGAAGCATATTATTCAGATTTACCGTTGGTTGTAGTAACAGCTGATAGACCTAGAAAACAAAGGGGAACGGGTTCCCCTCAAACTATTGAACAAAAAAATATATTTGGAATGTATGTAGCAGCATGTATTGATATTGAAGCAAATGAAGAATTTAGTATAGCTTGTTATAAAAGAAATAAACCTATTCATATTAATCCATGCTTTGATGTACCGTTGCAAACTAAAGAAAATAAAGAATATAATTTAGAAAACATAATACCAATTGAATTTATAAAAGAAACTTATAATTATTCAAAAGAATTTGATGTTTGCAAAAGATTTTTTTCTATAAGTAAAAACTTATTAGTAATTGTTTCAAAAAATAATATTGAAAATAAATCAATTTTAATTGATTTTTTAAGATTTCTAAATAGACCAGTTTATTTAGAATCAATTTCAAATTTTCGTGAATGTGTTGAACTACAAGATATTAAAATTTTATATGCAAATAATTTATGGGAAAGAGCAAAGCTATTAAATATTGAATTTGATAGTGTTTTAAAAATTGGAAATACTCCCACACATAAAATTTGGAGAGAAATTGATGAAAGCAGTTTAAATTTAAATGTTCTTTCAATTTCTGAATCATATTTTAGTGGTTCATGTAATGCTGAACATTTGCAAGTAAATTATGAGACTTTCTTTCCTCAATTAAAAAAATTTTTATTATCAAGTAATAACTTTAATAAAAGTGAAATGAAAAACTTAATCGATCAATCAACTACTAAGTTTTACAAAGCCATAAAACTACTAAATGAATTTTCTAATTCTGAATATGCTTTTATTCATAAATTGTCTTTAAAGATACCGGAATCTAGTTTTATTTATTTAGGAAATAGTTTGCCAATAAGAACATGGGATATGATTGCAACATTTGAAAGTAAAAATTTTCAAATAGAAGCATCTAGAGGCGCTAATGGAATAGATGGTCAAATTTCAACATTTTTGGGATGTGCATTAGAAAATAAAATTAACATTGGCATATTTGGTGACTTAACTACTTTATATGATTTACAAAGCTTATGGGTTAAGCAATATCATGAAAAATTGTCATTTATTATAATTATTATTAATAATTCTGGGGGGCAGATATTTAATAGTGTTTTAGGGGGTAAAACTGTAGATTTTTGTAAAAATGAGCATTCTTTACAATTTAAATCATGGGCTGAAATGTGGGATATTAAATATCAATTAATTGAAAATATAAATCAATTAATTGACAATAGTTTTTTTCTTGATAAATATAGCAGACAAATAATAGAAATAAAGCCTTGTAATGTTGAAACTGAAAATTTTGTTAAAAAACTAGCATTAATTTAATTGAATTCTGGTTTATATATTAAGTGATTATTTTTTAAATTTTTTTCAATTAATTCTTGTTCTTTTCGGTTAAAATTTTTAGAAAGAACAAAATAAACCGAAACACTACTTTCCGGTATTTTAATAAATTTTAGTTGATTTAAAGTATTACTTTTCTTGGCTTCATAAAATAATGAATCTGGTAAATATGTATAAGCAGCAGAAATTCTTTTAAATAATAATTTATTGATCAATACAATATTGTAATTTTCTGCTGATGATTCTTCGAAAGTGAGTTGCTCTCTATTTTTTTCTAAGAAGTCACAAAGAGCAGCATGTTGCCCAATTCCAATGGTCTCGTTTTTAATATCTTCAATACTTTTGATATAATTTATAGGTGAGTTTTTTAAGAATGTAATAAAACTATTTGATGTGTATATAGGTGTTTTTGTATAATTAAAATTCTTTTCCCTTTCTTTTGTTTTAGCTAGAAATGCAATGGCATCAATTTTATTTAAACTTAATTCTGTTAATACTCTAGACAAAGGATATTGTTGAAATAAGACTTTTTTATTTCTGAATGTAAGGATTTTCTCTTTTAAAAACTCTAGAATAATTCCGGTATCTTTTCTTTTTTTTTCATCATAGTATGAAAAGGGTTTAATGTCGAAATATCCAATTTTTAAAACATTATTTTCTTGACCAAAGGCTTTTAAAGACGATATAAATAAGAAAATAAAATAAAATTTATTCATTGAATTAATGCCCTTCAGTTTTTATTATTTTTATTTTTCTTACATTATAAAATAATATAGTTAATAGAATTAATACTCCCAAAGGCATTAAAGAGTATTTTTTTATAAACATAGAAATAATTTGAATATCTCCAAAATTAAGACCTATTAGAGAAATAGCAATGATATAAAGTATAATAAGTAATTTATTTTTTTCTTTAAAATTTAATGATACAAGGAAAATTAAAGGAAATGAAAATATATAGATACTTCTTCCATTTGAGGCTAGTAAAGGTATTAAACTTAAAAGAAAAGAAAAATTATAAAATGAGCATAAATTTTTATCCATCCTTTTTTTAGATTCAAGTAAAAATAAATAAGTAAATATTCCAGTAAAAGTTAAAGTAATAATATGAGATATTTCTTTTTTTAGATTTAAGATATTAATAAAAAAATTATCAAAAAAAGTAAATATTGAAATATTTCCAAAACTAATTTCATTTCTTTCTCTTAAAATTTCAATTTTAATTTCATTAAACCATAATAGATAGTTTTCTATGAAAGAATTAAAATTAAAAAATATAAATGGAATAGTTGAAATTATAAATATAGATAAAAATAAATATAGAAGGTATTTAAATTCTTTTTGGAAAATATAATAAATTATGAATAAAATAAAATATGGTTTAATTATTCCAGAATATGCTAGAAAAAAAGCTGAAAGAAAACGATTCTTTTCTTGGGTGTAAAGAGATAATAAAGAAAAAAATAGAATTATTATATTAGCTTGCCCAAGATGCAATTCTCTAGTAAAGTTATTTGCAATTCCAAGCATGATAAAGCTATATGCAAATATTTTAATTTTATTATTTTGAAAATAATTTTTATCAATTTTTGACATTTTATATGATATTTTTATTATTAGATATATGAGGAAACTTAGAAAAAAAGTATATGAAATCTTTGCAAACTCAAATGGTAGTATAGTGAATGGTGTATAAAGAATAGCTGCTGCAGGAGAATATTTATATCTATAAAAATTATCTTCCACAATTCTATACAAATTTTCTGAATTTAGCATTCGTAAAGCAGCTTTATAATATACTTCAAAATCACTTTGCCAATATCTTCCATTCTTTAATTCAATTAAAATAAATATTCCTGTGAAGATTAAAATAAAAAATAGCAAAAAATTTTTAAAAATAATATTTTTTTCAAAGACATTTTGAGGGTTTTGCATAGATATTTACCAAATTTAAATTCAACTAGTATTGTAAGTTACAATTATCATATCTTGCAAAAATAAAAATGCCAATTAATATCGAAATAATAATTGGCATTTTTTTAATTAACCACCGGTAGTAGAAATTAGAGACCTAAAGCTTTTTTCAATGTGATGCCCATGTCTGCTGGACTCATAGCAACATGTAATCCGCAAGATTTCATAGCGTCTATTTTTTCTTCAGCTGTCCCTTTTCCGCCACTAATAATAGCTCCGGCATGTCCCATTCTTTTGCCTTTTGGTGCAGTTTGTCCAGCAATAAAGCCAACAACAGGTTTTTTCATATTTCTTTTAATCCAGTCAGAAGCCTCTATTTCTAAGGTTCCACCTATCTCACCAATCATGATAACAGCATCAGTATCTGGATCTTTTTGGAACATTTCAAGAACATCGATAAAGCTAGTACCATTAATTGGATCTCCACCTATTCCAACGCACGTTGATTGTCCAATTCCTAGAGCGGAAGTTTGCCCAACTGCTTCATAAGTTAGTGTCCCAGATTTACTAATGATGCCAATACGCCCAGGCAGATGGATATGTCCAGGCATAATTCCTATTTTACATTTATCACCTGGTGTAATGACTCCTGGGCAGTTTGGTCCAATTAATCTTGTTTTGCCACCTGCATTAAGTAACGCTTTTTTTACTCTCAACATATCCAACACTGGTATACCTTCAGTGATCGCAACTATTAATTCGATACCAGCATCTATTGCTTCTAAGATAGAATCAGCTGCAAAAGGTGGTGGTACAAAAACCATAGATGCATTTGCACCTGTTTTGTGCATGGCTTCTGCTACAGTATTAAATACTGGTTTATCAAGAACTGTTGATCCACCTTTACCTGGCACAACTCCACCAACTAAATTAGTCCCATATTCTGCGCATTTTTCTGAATGAAATTTTCCTGCACTACCAGAAATTCCTTGGCAAATTAATTTTGTTTGTTTACCTACAAGAATAGACATAATTATTTTCCTTTAAGATTTTGTTACTTTACAGCTTGAACTATTTTTTGTGCGCCATCAGCCATGGAAGATGCACTGAGAATATTTAGTCCTGATTCAGTTAATATTTTTTTTCCTAGCTCAACATTTGTACCTTCAAGTCTAACTACTAATGGTACCTTTAACCCTAGTTCCTTTGCTGCAGCAACAATACCATTTGCAATGACATCGCATTTCATAATACCACCAAAAATATTTACAAAAATACCTTTAACAGCTTTGTCACGGAGAATAATTCTAAATGCTTGTGTTACTGTTTCTTGACTAGCTCCTCCTCCAACATCCAAAAAGTTAGAAGGCTGACCACCAGTTTGTTTAATTATATCCATGGTCGCCATTGCTAATCCAGCGCCATTAACTAAACAACCAATGTTACCTTCAAGAGAAACATAGCTTAATCCATATTTTGATGCTTCTAATTCACGAGGATCATCTTCTTCATAGTCTCTTAAATCAGCAATATCAGGATGTCTAAACATTGCGTTTTCATCAAAACTCATTTTGCAGTCTAGAATAGCTAATGAGCCTTTTTTTGTGAGTACAAGTGGATTGATTTCAACCATTGAGCAATCGTAAGCAAGAAAAGCTTGGTAAAGACCTTTCAAAGTTTTGGCAAAGTCTTTTGCTAGAGGTGTTCCAAGTCCAAAACCTAAACCTAAACTTAATTTACGAACAGTAAAGTCTTGTAGTCCAACAGTAGGATCAATGTCTGCTGTAATTATTTTTTCAGGATGTTTTTCGGCAACTTCTTCAATATCCATACCGCCTTCAGTAGAAGCCATAACTCCTATTGTTGCAGTCTCTCTGTTCACAACAAGAGCAAAGTAATATTCTTTTTCGATATCACAGCCTTCAGCGATAAGTAATTTATTAACCTTTTTACCTTGTGGGCCGGTTTGGTTTGTTACAAGAGTCATCCCAAGCATTTTTTCAGCAGCAGCAAAAGCTTCTTCTGGTGTTTTTGCAAGTTTCACACCACCAGCTTTACCTCTTCCTCCTGAATGAACTTGAGCTTTTACAACTGCAATTCGTCCATCTTTTCCACAGCCTAAATTACGGGCAGCCCATTCAGCTTCAGTAGCTGTGTATGCTAATTTACCTTGTGGAATACTAAGTCCAAAACGGGAAAGTAAATCCTTAGCTTGATACTCATGAATGTTCATGAAACTCTCCAAAATTAAAATATCAAAAAAAAACGGGTACCTAACCCTATGCCTGCTCAAAAACAAATGCATAAACAGTGTTGCGACATTACAATGATTTTAATTGGAGAGAAAGGGGGGGGATTTTTTGAATATTAGATATAATAAGACTGAGTAAATCTTCTTTACAATTTGCTAGTTTTTTATTGAGGTGCAATTATTGCTCAAAGTTTTCAGGCTTTAATGAGTGAATGTTTTCACCTAATTCTTTTAAATTGATAGCAAGGGAACTCGTTTGTTTTTGAAGTTCTAAAAGCTGTTCGCGCATCAATCTTTGAATAACTGACATGCGATTCGCTTGATTGCCAGCTTTGGCCAATTCTGAATCTATAAGCTCTTGAAATTTAAATGCTTCTTCTCTTTTTTCTACGGAAAGAGAATCAAAGTAAGCTTTTCTATTAGCAAGGGCTTTTAACAGCGCGTTATTATGTAAATTTATAAAATTATTATCTTTTTTCAATGATTTCTCCTATATCTACTAAGTTCCTTAGAATGTAGGTTATTTAATTATGCACTAAATTTAAGCATTGATCTAGATAAAATTTTAGAATTTTAAAAATTATTTAGAATTATTACAGTATTATTAAAATAATAGAATAATAGTTTGTTCTGAAATGAAATGTATTTCAATTCAAAGAAATAAATGGAATGTTTATTTATATTATTAATCTGAAAATATTAATAAAGTTACTTTAGAAGTAATTGCAAAATTAAAATAACATACCAAAAATAATTATTTAAAATTATTGACAAAATATAAAAATATAATAACATCACTTTGATTTTAGTTATAAATAGATATAAAAAATTTAATAATTATTAATTTTTTTCTATTCATATTAAGATCGTTCTTATTCTTCAATTTTTGTTTAAAATAATTCAAATAAAATAGGATTCAATATGAAAAAAATTTCTTTCATATCTTGTTTTTCTCTGACCAATATTTTACTAATCAATCTTAATGCTTTTTCATCTGAATCTCACGATTTTGTTTCTCAAATTGTTGATCAGAATATAATTAAACAATACGTTCAACAATTTAAACCAGATCAAGATAATATCAATCAAAGTTGCAAAATTGCGAGTTCACAATCAAAAGAATTTTTGCAAGGAATAAAATTACAAAATTCGAAGTTCAAGATTACAAAAGAAGAAGAAGCATGTTTAGATAAGAAATATTTTTTTACAAAATGGGGAAGGGAAAATGTAGTTGCTTATTGTGATGTAAAAGCAAAAAGAGAGTTTTTTTCTGAATGTTTCTTAAACTTAAAGTCTGGAAGCGAGTTTGTCTTTTATGCTCAATTAATTCTTGATTCAAGAGATAGAAAAGCTCATTTTTTTGGGGATGAAATAGATATTAATTCTTTTGAAATAACAAATAAATATGTATTTGAAAGAAATAATATGAAAGTAAGTTACAATATGAAATATTCAATCAACGAAAGTGGAGGCTTAGAATTACATTTATATGATAGAAATACGGATAACTTCCTTTATACTCAAACTTTCAAGCAGATGAAATAATTATTTTTTCCTTCTATATTGAAAACCACTTAGCATAGATTGCGCAATTGGAATTTTATCTTTTACTTCAGTATAAATTAGCATAAAAATGTGAATAATAATAAAAATTATTAAAATATAGTAGATAATTTCATGACTCTTTTTCATAACTTTGTCGAGAAGCGATTTTTCATTGGTAAACGTTAAAAAGTTCAACAATGGACCTATACTTAAAACTTTAGCTGCTAAGTATAATCCAGTTACTGCTTGAATAAGTAAAAGTAAATAAATCTTTAAATAGGCCAGACTTCCGAGTATATCATGTCCCCACTCTTCCCTTTTTAAAAGTTTAATATTTTTTGTTTTTATAACTTTAAGGTATAACTTTGGATGAAACATATTAAAAAATCTTGCATGTTTTGAGCCAATAATTCCCCATATAATTCTTAAAATAATACCAAATATTAATGAATATCCAATATATGTATGAAAACTATACAATACTTCTTTCCAATTATCTATTGGTTTAAGTAATGGTTTAAACCAAATTGTTAGCATTAAGCAAAATATGGACAAAGCATTCCACCAATGCAGAAATATTAAAACATAGTCATAAATTTTTCGTCTTTCATATTTTTCTAGTTCTAAGCTTCTTTTTAAATTTTCTGACATAATTTCACTCCTTAAAATATATTAATTTAATATTCTTCAGTTACTGTTATCTTTGTCAAATTATCTATGTCATTATTTTTCTTTTAATATTAATTCGCTTCTAGCATGCTAGTTTATTGTTTTATTTGTAATTAAACTTGATTTTTTTTATTTTCCAGTATTTAAAAGAAAAATTCATTGAAAATAAATTTTAGTGAATAATTGACAAAATATTCTTTGGTACAATATAAAACTAATATTCTGGTGTTGTTATGAAAAAAACAAAATTGAAAATCATTGAAGCTGCAACAAATCTTTTCATTCAAAAAGGATTTTCAGGCGCTTCAATTAGTGAAATTGCTAAAGAAGCAGGAGTCAACCAAAGTTTAATTTATCATCATGTAGGAAATAAACTTGAACTATGGAAAACAGTAAAAAAACACCTTATAAATGTAAACCTAGATAATTCAGTTAAAAATAATTTTAAAATTAATTCACTGATTGATTTTGTGAGTATAATTGTTATTAATAGAATCAATTTTTATAATAAAGACCCTAGGATCAAAAGACTAATACAATGGCAACAGTTAGAAGAAAATCAAGAAATATTTTTAATAGAAAGTAATATGTCACCACATTTATGGATTAAAGCAATAGCTAAACTGCAAGATATTGGTGAAATTTCATCTAAATATTCTGCCGAATTTTATGGCTTTATTATTTATAGTTTAGTTAATTCATTAATTTTTGATAGTTACAATGTTATAAAGAAAGATATAAAAAAGAATAACGATTACATTAACAATATAATTGAAGTAATTATTCAAATTTTAAGATCTAAGTAGAGTTTGATTTTTTTACATACAATGTTTTTTCAACTTTTGTAACAAGTTCACCAACTTCATCAAAAATAAATATTTCTTTGTTAAAAATATATTTTTTCTTAAGGTCACAATTATACTTTATTTCATCAATTTCATCTTTTGTGAACTCAAAATGAGCTTTCACCTTTCCTTTAGCTGGCTTAATAAACTCAATCTTAGCTGATTTATCCCAAATTATATAATTAGTGCCTAAGTTTTTAATTAACATTAGCATATAAAAAGGATCTGTCATTGCAAAAAGAGACCCACCAAAATGAGTGCCTACAAAATTCTTATTGTACCAGGTAAGATCCATTTCGACTTCAAGTTTTAATATGTCTGTACTGACATTTGTAACTTTAATGCCAGCTCCTAAATATGGAGGCCAAAAACGGAGTAGTTTAAATAATTTTTCGGGAGGTATTTTTTCTTTAAGTAAATCAATAATGCTCAATTTTTTTTCCTTTATATCATGGAGTTGAATTTTACTATACCATGCTAATCGTTTTTAGTGTAAGAAGAAAGAGAGGTACTGATTTTTTTAAATTATTTTGTATTTGAAAAAATTTGACTATTTTTTGGTAATATATTTATTTGTTTTAGGAGAGATATGAAAAAAATAATTTTTCTTTTATCTTTAAGTTATTCTTCTATTTTTGCAGCTGATTTGACAAAATACTGTGAGAATTCAACTGTAAATAAGTGTGTCACACCTTATGGAGAAAAACTAGGATCTAATAATGGTGTTAGTGCATTTTCAAATTGTCGGTCTGAATGTGTAAAACCAATACCTAATTCCTTAAAAAAAGAAAATGATAAAGAGGTATACACAGGAATTAAATGGCAATGCGTTGAGTATGCAAGGCGATGGTGGATAACCCAAAAAAATATTACTTTTGGATCAGTAGATACTGCAAATGAAATTTTTGATCTTACATCAGCAGAAAATTTAAAGACAGGAAAGAAAGTTAAACTCATTAAAACTCAAAATGGCGAAAGTCTAGTTCCAAAAGAAGGTGATTTATTAATTTATAAAAAATCTGTAAAAGATGAAACTCTTCCCTATGGACACGTAGCAGTTATAGTAAATGTTAATGTTTCTGACGGTTATGTTGATATAGCTGAAGCTAATTATTCTAATTCTGTTTGGGAAGAAAAAGAAAAGTATTCAAGAAGATTAGCTTTAGTTTCTAAAGATAATAAATACGTTATTTATGATGTAAATTATAAGGATTACAAACAAGAAGATACAAGCAATAAAAATAGTATGATATTAGGTTGGGTTAGAGCTGATTTCTAAATCTAATGGAATAATAAAGATAAATTCGACATATTGATTTTCATTGCTAATTTTTTTAGATTCACACCATATTTTACCATTATGAAGTTCTATAATATTTTTTGAAATATAGAGTCCTAAGCCATTTCCTTCTCTTTTATTACTGGTATAGTATAAATCAAATATTTTACTAATTATATCTTCTTTAATATAGCTATTTTCATTTTTTATTCTGAATTCAATAAAATTTTTATTATTGATAAAGATTTTATCAATTAGTATATTTATTGTACCTGAACCTTTCATTGCTTCAATGGCATTATGTATAATATTTCTAATTACTCTTATAATTCTATATTTATCTATATTTATTTTCTCAGAAAAATTGCATATGGGAATAAAATTTATATTTTTGTGGTTGAGTGTACATTTAATTTCTTCAACAACAATATTCATAATTTCTATTGGATCTTCTTTAGTTAATTCAAGAGTAATTTTTTTTCCAAGATCTAATGTATCATTTATTAATGACTCTACAGATATAATTGCTTCTTTTATTATTGGCATAGTCTCTAAAAATATTTTCTGCTTTGTGTTATTATCAATTTCAGATGTTAATATTTGATTTAGATTTTTCAGTAAAGAAAATGGTTTGCGTACATCATGGGCAAAAATTTTTGAAGTATTAGATAAATATTTAGATATTTTCAATTCGTTTGCGTAGTTATTGTTTTTTTCTATAATTTTTGTTATTTCTTTTGTAGTCTTGAATAAATAATCATATATTATATTTATTTCATAAATTTTATAGCTTTTCTTGTTCAAAAAATTGTGAAAGACTATATTGTTATTCTTATCAATTTTGATTTGAGTTACTATATCTTCTAAAGGTTTTTTAATATTCTTAGTTATTATGATAATTATGACTAAAAACAGTATGATTATTATGAAAGAGCTTAAAGCTATTGTAAGCAGAATTTTCTTACTTAATACATTATTACCTTTTATGTATATATTTGATGCTGGACTTATCATTTCTGTATTTGTATTGATACATGATATTTCATAAAATTTACATTTTATGAATTCCTTACTTACTATTATATTTTCTAAATTATAAAGCTTAATTATTTTTTTTATAGTAAAATCAAGACTCTTTTTATTTCCAAGAAGAATTTCATTAGATAAAACTCTTATAATTCTGGGTGATATTGCTTCAATTTTTTCCTTTTCAATTTGAATTAGGTGAGAAACAACTATAATTAAAGAATTTATAAAAATTATTAATGATATTATTAACACTATTGTAACTAAACTTTTTATTTTCATTAATTCTTAATTAGTTCTTTAAAAGTTATTTTTCTGTTATAGAGCTCAAATAATCCATAACCTACTTGCGTTTGGAAATAATTTCTATTAAGATTCTTAGTTAAATTATTAAACTCAATTTTATTTTTCGGCTTTTTGAGGCATAGAAAATTCTTTATTTTTTCCATAGAATTCTTAAAATAAATTGCTTCATCAGGTGGGTATAATGTTTTTCTATTCCAATCTAATTCCAAATTTGACATGTTAAATATTTTTAACGTATCCTTTTTTTCTGGGCCTAGTCTAATAAAAGATACTTTTTGGTTTTCTGAAATTGGATAATGGGGGCCAAGATTTAGAGCATCGCCAAATCCGTCATTTGCTATAAATTTTATTGAATTAAACTCTGTTTTACTTAGTGAAGAAACTATTTTTCCTCCTAAAGCTGAGTAAGTAGATAATAAAATACTTTTAATTTGTTTTGTTTTTAATAATTCTACTAAGTAATTTTGCTTAAATAAAATTTCGTCAGTTTCGTATTCAAACTCAGGCTTGCCGGCAAATTTTTCGTAATTAGTTTTAAAATCTCGACAATAGGTGCATGTTATATCAGTAATTATAGCATACTTACCTTTGAATTCTGGATTTAGTCCAATAGTTTTATATGTTACTTCTGCTAATTTTGAGGCGGCTGGATACATAGTAAAATATGGCCAAGATAATTCAAATACATCTTTAGAGTTAGCCATCCCACTCAGCATTAGAGTAGCTTTTATAACTGATGAAGCATTTAAAAATTGATCACTTTTACTTGGCCCCAGGATAATCCAAACATCATCGTTCGAAATATTTTTAGCCTCTTTTTTCAAACTTGTTACATCTTCATGTGCAAAATAGTTAAAGCTTATTTTTGGATTATAGCCACATCTATTTAGTTCATTAGAAAATTGTCCTAAAATATAGAATAACGTAACTTCAAAACTGTTCTTATAAATACTTGAATCTTGCATATCCTCTGTTTGAAAAGGTTGTAATGCAGCAATTTTAAATTCAATTTTTTCTTTACCATATACTAAATTATTAAAAAGTATTACCACTAACATTTTTGTAATTTGAGATATAATTTTGCTCTTCATTTAATAAACTTCTTAACGTGTTGATAAAAATTTCTGGTTCCTCAAAGTGAGGATAATGTGATGATGCGTAACATCTAATAATATTATTTTTAATTTCAGGAAAAGTTGTTGTTCCATTCATTAATACATCATGAAAACCTATGATATATTTTCCTATTTGGCTTAGGTGAATAGGGTCATAATTTCCTAAATTAAACTTTTCATCATGTAATGATTCAACAATTTTAAAATAAACCTCATCATCATCCTGAACTTTACTATTACTATTTATTTTGTTCCACCATGTTTGCACTTTAGGATTAGCCCAATAAAAATCTTGTCTAGCTATCTGTCTGCTACTCAGGCAATTAAAAAATTTTCTTATTTTTGGAGATAGTAAATAAGGTTCTGTCTCATTATTAGAGATTAATTTTAATGCAGCCTCATATTCTTTAGGTTGTGTATTTTTAAGGATTTGCAAGTCTAGAAAAAGAGAAGTATTAAAGGCATCATTAGGGTATAAATTTGTACCAACTAGTAAATAAAATACTTTAATCGAAGGATTTTTCCAAAGAGTATCATAAACTAAACGGGCGCCATAGCTATGTCCAAATACAACATCAATTTTTTCTAGATTAAAAATTTTTGGTAAATCTAGAATCAGATGTATTAAATCGTCTATGTTTTTAGAGTGTGAAAGTTCTTTTAAATCTTGCGAGCTGTTCTCGGAACGGCCTGAGCCCCTTTGATCATAGGTAATAAAAGCAAACATAGAATTTTTTAATTGGGGAAAATGTTGAATTCCACATTCAAAATCATATGAATGACTACCAGGGCCTCCATGAACATACAATACTGTTTTTCCATTCCAGAATTCAGGGATATGCAAACAAACATATAGCCCATTGTACTTTGTTACTTTTGTCTTCAATTTAAAAACTTCCTTGATTGTAAATTAACGACATATATTTTATGAATTTGTTATTGGTAGACTACTGCTAGCAAATAAAAGTCACTATATCTCTACAAGAAAAATTAATATTGTTCAAGTTTTGTATTGTTTATTTATAAAAGTTACCAAAATTTAATATTTAATAAAAATCATCATTAATGTTTATTTTATGATTTTATTTTTCTTAAGATTTTTTTTAGTTTGAATTTAAGTGAAAATTTTTAAGTACTTCTTTTAATTTATTAATTTCACGAATTGTTAATACAATTTCATTATTTTCAACTGTTCCACCGCAGGCGAGAGAAGTTTTAAGTTTTGAGCAAAGTAGTTTTAGACTTTCCGGATTACTAGCTTCAGGATCGCTGAAGTTAAATAATATGGCTACTGGTTTTCCAGCCCTCCCTTTTGTTTCAGTTCTTATCTTTAGTTTACCTTGAATAGAATTGGGCTGTTTTTTTTCTTCTTTGATTTCACATTTCTTTAAATTTACTGGTGACTCCTGCCCTACAGAAGCGATGTTTCCGCTCCATTCCAATTTGATAGGTTTGGTCTTCTTTTTTTCTGTCATAAAATTAACCTTTTTTAATTTGTTCTAACTTAAAGCATTCATTTTTCTTTTCAAAAGTGCTATCTGCATGTACAACAGACCATCTTCTTTATCGCTCTTCCCTTAAAGCACTTTTGGGACAGAATGATAAACTATTTTATAAACATTTTGGAGTTAAAATATGTCAGTTAATCCTTGGCACCCATGGCATTCTGTCAGCGTTGGTGAAAAAGTCCCTTCAATTGTTACAGCAATTATTGAAATTCCTCGTGGGTCAAAAAATAAGTATGAAATTGATGCTGATTCTGGTCTTTTGTTTCTAGACAGAGTTCTTTCAAGTCCAATGTTTTACCCTATTAATTATGGTTTTATTCCTCAAACATACTGTGACGACGGAGATCCTCTTGATGTCATGGTAGTTGGCCAAGATCCTGTACACCCTCTTAGCATGATGGATGCTCGAGTAATCGGCTGTTTAAAAATGATTGATGGTGGTGATGCTGATGATAAAATTCTTGCCGTTCACGCCGATGACCCTCAATTTAAACACATCACAGATATCAAGCAGTTGGAAGAAATCAATCCACATTATTTAAAAGAAATAGAACAATTCTTTAAAACTTATAAATTACTTGAAAATAAAAAAGTTGAAATTGTAGGATGGCAAGGTAAAGAAGAAGCTGAAAAGGTTATCAAAGAATCTATAGATTTTTATAATAGAAATAAAGATATGTTAAAGAAATAATTTTTTTAAAAATTCTTAGCAGATCCTCTATATTTTAAAAAATCTTTGTAATAAGTATATTACAAAGATTTTTTCCTTTTTGTTGACTAATAACTTTCATGTCAAGATGATACGTTTCAGAAATTTAACCTTAAACCGAGGGTAACTAAATGACATCTGAAGAAAAGTTAAAATTAACTCCACTTTATGAAGAGCACATAGCTCTTGGTGCAAGAATGGTTCCATTCGCTGGTTGGTCTATGCCAGTGCAATATTCTGGATTAGTAGATGAGCATAAATGCGTCAGAAATGCTGTTGGTCTTTTTGATGTAAGTCATATGGGAGAGATCAACGTTATTGGAAGAGGTGCATTAGATTTTCTCCAGTTTATTACATTAAATGATTTGTCGCAATTAAAGATAGGACAAGCTCAATATAATGCTTTTTGTACTGAAAATGGAACCGTCATTGATGATATCATTATTTATAAAAGAGGACTTGATTCTTATTTTATCTGTGTCAACGCGAGTAATATTGAAAAAGATTTTGGTTGGTTAAAAGAAAATTGCCCCAAACAGGGGGTATTAATAGAAAATTTGAGTGATGATTATGCACAAATCGCTGTGCAAGGGCCAAAAAGTAGAGAATTAATTGCTAAAGTTGTAGACGTAAAAATACATGATTTAGCTTATTATCATTTTGCAGAAGGAAAAGTTTTAGGTGTTCCCTCAATTATTGCAAGAACAGGATACACAGGTGAATTAGGATATGAATTATATGTTCCAGCTGCATCAGCAGCTAAAGTATGGAAAGCATTGCTACAAGTAGGGAGTGAATTTGGCGTAAAACCATGTGGCCTTGGAGCAAGAGATACGCTTCGTTTAGAATGCGGATATCTACTCTATGGAAATGATATGGATCAAACAAAAACAGCATTGGAATGTGGTTTGAGTTGGATCACAAAATTTGATAAACCAGAGTTTATCGGAAAAAAAACTTTACTAATGCAGAAAGAATCCGGAACTAAAGTCAAGTTAGTTGCATTTGAAATGCAAGATAAAGCAGTCGGAAGACATGGCTATAAAGTATTTTCAGCTGCTGAGAATGGTACTGAAATAGGTTTAATTACAAGCGGTAGTCCTTCACCAACGTTATCTAAAAATATTGGAATGGCATATGTAAACTCTGAATATGCAAAAATTGGAAGCAATATTTGGATCGAAGTACGAGGAGATAAAAAGCCAGCTATCGTGGTAAAAAAACCATTTTATGTGCATGGAAGTGCACAAGGTTAATTAAATTTACTTTTTGAAAGGAATACGTATGTCTTATCCTGAAGAACTAAAATATACTAAAGAACATGAATGGATCAAAATTGAAGGTAATAAAGCTTCGATTGGAGTTACAAAATTTGCAATTGAGCAATTAGGTGATGTTGTTTATTTGGAGTTACCTAAAGTTGGAGCAACGTTTAATGCAAATGATGCATTTGGAACAATTGAGTCCACAAAAACAGTAAGTGAACTTTATACTCCAACTTCTTGCACAGTAACAGAAATAAATTCACAAATTGTGGATAAACCTGAAAGTTTAGCAACAGATGCTTACAATAATGGTTGGTTAATTAAAGTTGAAATAAAAAATCCTCCAACTAATTTATTAAGTGCAAAAGAATATGAAAAATATATATCTGGAAAAGATTAAAAATTAAAATACAAATGGCGGGTTTTAAGACCCGTCTTTTTTTTTCACAAGGATGAAATATGTTAAAGCATCGTTTACTTCCAACAACAGAAAATGATAGAAATAATATTTTAAAAATTTGTGGAGTGGATAATTTTGAAGACTTACTCAAAGGGATACCTAAAGATATTCAATTCAAAAATAAATTAAATATTGGAGATGGATTATCTGAATTAGAATTAAAAAGACAATTATCAAAGATATTGAGCTCCTCGCGCGAAAAATTAAATGGTTTAAGTTTTTTAGGAGCAGGTGTTTACGACCACTTCATTCCTGCGGTTGTTAATCAATTAACGTTACGAGGAGAATTTTTAACTTCGTATACACCCTATCAACCCGAATTTTCGCAAGGAACTTTGCAAGCTTTATTTGAATATCAAAGCATGGTTGCAGAAATTTTTGGTATGGAAATATCAAATGCCTCGCATTATGATGGGGCAACAAGTATGGCTGAAGCAGCTTTAATGGCCTTAAGAATTAAAGCAGATAGAAAAAGAATTTTAGTTTCAGCTGGAGTGCACCCAGAATATATTGAAGTTTTAAAAACATATTTAACAAATTTAAGTGTTGAAGTTTCTATTGTACCTTTGAATGATGATGGTAAAACATCAACACAAGCTTTAGATTCTCTTTTAGGAGAAGATGTTGCTTTGTTTATTGCGCAAAGTCCTAATTTTTTTGGTTGCATTGAAGATATGGAATTATTATCCGAAAAAACGCAAGCAAAAAAAGCATTATTTTCCGCTAATGTAACAGAGCCATTAAGTCTAGCCCTACTTAAAATCCCTGGTGAGTATCATGCGGATATTGCAACAGGTGAAGGACAAAGTTTTGGATTGCCCCAAAGTTTTGGAGGGCCTTATGTGGGCTTATTTACAACTAAACTAGAGCATGTGAGACAAATGCCCGGTCGACTTTGTGGTGAAACTGTAGATAGTCAAGGTAGAAAAAGTTTTACTTTAACTTTAAGTACACGTGAACAACATATCAGAAGAGAAAAAGCAACTTCAAATATTTGTACAAATCAAAATTTATGCGCTTTATGGGCTACTATCTGGTTGTCATTAGTAGGTAAAGAAGGTTTTATTGAAATAGCTGAACAAAATCTTTCTAAAGCAGAATATGCAAAATCAGAAATATTAAAAACAAATAAGGCAAAGTTAAAATATCAAAAATCAAGTACCTTCAATGAATTTACAATTGAATTAAAAACGAATACTTTAGATTTTATACAAAAATGCATGCAGAGTAATATTGCACCAGGAATTCCATTGCAAAGATTTTTCAAAGAAGATAAAAACTCATTATTAATTGCTATTACCGAGAAAAAAACAAAAGATGATATAGATCAGCTTGTTGATTTAATCAAAAAATATGGATGAGGATAATATTCAAAATGAATTATTTACAAAAAACTACAGGACATAATATAGTTTTAGAAGAAGAAGTGATTTTTGAAAAATCTCGTAAAGGTGGATATGGCATTGGTTTGCCTAAATTAGATGTTCCAAAAATAGATTATAAATCCTTATACAATAAAGTAACAAGAAAAAATAAAGCGAGACTTCCTGAATTGTCTGAACCTGAAATTGTGCGGCATTTTACTCGTTTATCAACTTGGAATTATGCAATTGATTTAGGAATATATCCTTTAGGTTCTTGTACAATGAAGCATAATCCAAGATTAAATGAAGAGGTAGCAAGAAGCGCATCTATATGTGAACTGCATCCTTATGATCCTATTGAATGGTCACAGGGGCATCTGCAAATTATGCATGAATTACAGGAAGATTTAAAAGAAATAACAGGAATGCCAGCTGTATCTCTACAGCCAAGTGCAGGTGCGCAAGGTGAATTTACAGGATTATTATTAATTTCTGCTTACCATCGAAATAAGGGAAAACACAAGAAAACAATAATTACAGCTGATACTTCGCATGGAACAAATCCTGCTAGTGCTGCATTAGCTGGTTATAATATTGTCCAAATTCAGACCGGAAGTGATGGATCTGTTTCTTTAGATTCCGTACAAGCTGTCTTAAATGATGACGTAGCCGCAATGATGATTACAAATCCAAATACGTTAGGAATATTTGAAAAAAATATAAAAGATATCGCAAAAATTTTGCATGATAGAGATGCGTTACTTTATATCGATGGCGCAAATATGAATGCTGTTCTTGGTTTAAGTCGACCGGGAGATTACGGGGCAGATGTTATTCAATTTAATTTACATAAGACCTTTACAACTCCGCATGGAGGTGGTGGTCCAGGGAGTGGTCCAATTGCAGTAAGTGCAAAACTAGAGCCTTTTTTACCAATTCCAAGAGTCGAATTGCAGGATGGAAGTTATAATCTAAATTATAATTTTTCAAAAACGATTGGCAGAGTAAAAGCATTTTATGGAAATTATGGAATGTTTATCAGAGCTTGGTGCTATATCAAAGCGTTAGGTTGGGAAGGGTTAAAAAATGTTAGCGAGAATGCTATTCTTAATGCTAATTATATTAAATCAAAATTAAAAGATGTACTAAATATTCCTGTAGATGGAAATCATTTACATGAAATTGTTTTTAATGATAAAAATCAAAAGGAAGCTGGTTGGGATACAACAAAAATAGCAAAAGCTTTAATAGACTATGGCATGCATCCACCAACAGTGCATTTCCCACTATGTGTAAAAAATGCTCTCATGGTTGAACCAACTGAAACAGAAAGTATTGATGAGTTAGATAGATTTATTTATGCAATTAAAGAAGTAGTTTCTCTGCAAGATTCTTCACAAACATATCCAAAAAAAGCTTTTCGTGAAAAAGTTGATGAAGTCAAAGCTGCACGCGAATTAAAATTAACTTATAAGTTTAAAGAGTAAAAATATATGTTAAATTTCGAACTATTTAATCCAGTAAAAATTATTTTTGGCAAAGATACCATTGGTAATTTACCTTCTTTATTACAAAATAAAGAAAAAATATTATTTGCATATGGTGGTGGTTCAATAAAAAAAAATGGTGTATACGATCAAATTAAACAAGCCTTAATTCATAAAGATGTATATGAATTTTCTGGAATTGAAGTAAATCCTGAATATGAAACACTGATGAAAGCTGTTGAGTTATGTAAAAAATGTAGAATAGATTTTATCTTAGCAGTTGGTGGAGGTTCTGTAATAGATGGTTGCAAGTTTATTGCAAATGCAGCAAAATATAAAAAAAATGATCCTTGGGAGTTAGTAATAGGAGCACAAAGTGAAAAGGCTATCCCCCTAGGTTGCGTGTTAACTTTACCAGCAACCGGTTCAGAGATGAATGGTTTTAGTGTTATTTCAAGAAGAAGTATGAACGCTAAAAAAGGTTTTTTCTCACCACATTCTTACCCAGAATTTTCTATACTTGATCCTTCTGTTACCTTTTCTTTGCCAGATAGACAAATTATTAATGGAATAATTGATCCTTTTGTCCATGTAACAGAGCAGTATTTAACTTATAAAATAAATTCTCCATTACAAAACAGACAAAGTGAAGCTATATTAAAAACATTGATTGAAGAAGGTCCAAAAGCAATAAAAAGAAAAGAAGATTATAATAATAGAGCTAATATTATGTGGTGTGCAACACAAGCTCTAAATGGAACAATCGGAAAGGGTGTACCACAAGATTGGGCAACGCATGAAATAGGGCATGAAATAACAGCTTTATATGGATTGGATCATGCACAGACTCTTGCCGTTATACTGCCTGCTTTATTGCAAAATGAATATGACTACAAAAAAGAAAAATTAATTGATTTTGGGAAAAATGTATTCTCACTAAACTATAACTCTGAAGCAAAAATAGCAAAAACAGCAATTAATAAAACAGAGAAATTTTTTAGGTCATTAGGTGCAAAAACTAGACTTTCTGAATACAAAATTCCTAAAAAAGAATTAAAACATATTGCAAAAAAAGTTATGGAAACAAGTAAAGGCGTAAAATTGGGTGAAAATTCAAGAATTGGTGAAAATGAAATACTAGAAATTCTTGAGATTGCTTGGCCTAGCTATAAGTAATTCATATAGGAAATATATTATATAAAAAAAGTTATATAACTTGGAAATATAACTTTTTTAAGTTAAATAACCTGTTTGATTTTAAAAACACTTGTTGAAGGAGTCAGAAGTGAATCAAAACATTTGGCATAAAATGCAAGATTTTGAAGATATTAAATTAGAGAGAACTGAAGATG
The DNA here is from genome assembly GCF_009792895.1 of Pigmentibacter ruber. Lineage (NCBI taxonomy): Bacteria > Pseudomonadati > Bdellovibrionota > Oligoflexia > Silvanigrellales > Silvanigrellaceae > Pigmentibacter > Pigmentibacter ruber. Next base: position 88,229 of record NZ_WSSC01000003.1, on the reverse strand, counting down.
GTATTGCAAAAATAACAATTAATCGTCCACATGTGCGGAATGCATTTAGACCAGAAACAGTAAATGAATTATTAAAAGCTTTTGAAGTATGTAGAGATCATCCAAAAATTGGAGTGGTTATTTTAACTGGTGAAGGGAAAGAGGCATTTTGTTCAGGTGGAGATCAAAAAGTTCGTGGCCATGGAGGTTATGTCGGTCAAGATGGTTTACCAAGATTAAACATTTTGGATGTGCAAAAATCAATTCGATCAATGCCTAAACCAGTTGTAGCTATGGTTGCTGGTTATGCGATAGGTGGAGGGCACGTCCTTCATGTTGTTTGTGATCTAACTATTGCAGGAGATAACGCAAGATTTGGGCAAACAGGTCCAAAAGTTGGCTCGTTTGATGGTGGATTGGGTAGTAGTTATTTGGCTAGGATTGTAGGGCAAAAAAAAGCCCGCGAAATTTGGTATCTTTGTCGTCAATATAATGCACAACAAGCGTTAGAAATGGGTCTTGTAAATCATGTTGTGCCTGTAGATGAATTAGAAGAAGAGACTTTAAAATGGTGTAGAGAAATGATGCAACATTCTCCACTTGCTTTACGTTGTCTAAAAGCAGCATTAAATGCTGATTGTGACGGGCAAATTGGACTACTTGATTTTGCAGGAAATGCAACACTATTATATTATCTTAGTGAAGAAGCAAAAGAAGGAAAAAATGCCTTTATAGAAAAACGTAAACCTAATTTTGATAAATTTGATAGATTTCCTTGAGGTATCATGTCTGAAGCTTTGATTACAAAACAAGGAGTTTATCCTTGGCTGCTTGCTGCTCGTCCTAAAACATTATCAGCGGCAGTTACTCCTATTCTAATTTCAACAATATTATCTTATCATTATTCTCTAATAGGGAATTATAAAAATATTATTTTTCTAAGTTTGTTAGCTTTATTTTCTGCTATATTCATTCAAATTGGAACTAACTTAATTAACGATGCTTTGGATTTTAAAAAAGGCGCTGATAATGAAAACAGGTTAGGTCCTAAGCGGGTCACTCAAAGTGGATTATTGACAGCTAAGCAAGTCATGATGGGCGGATTTTTAAGTTTTTTAATTTCTGTTTTAATTGCTATTCCTTTGGTTATGCATTCTGGTTTGCCAATAATTATCATTGGATTTGTTTCGTTATTATTTGGCTATTTATACACAGGTGGACCTTATCCTCTTGCGTATAAAGGATTAGGTGAAATATTCGTTATTTTCTTTTTTGGATTAGTTGCTGTAGGTGGAGTATTTTATTTACAAACAGGATTTTTAAATACTGCTGCTTTGATAGCAGGTTTAGAAGTAGGTTTACTTGCAACTGTTCTTATCTCTATTAATAATTATCGAGATTATTTAGAAGATAGAAAAGTTAGCAAAATGACTTTAGCTGCAAGATTTGGTGCTCGCTTTGCAAAATATGAAATATTATTTTTGTATATCTCTACTTATACTATTCATCTTTATTGGTTTATGGAAATAAATTTTTGGACTGCTTTTTTACCTTTTCTTACTTTACCTTTAGCTATTAAAATTGTTAAAGAGGTATTTCAGCAAGAACCATCAAGTATATTTAATAAATATTTAGGAATGTCTGCATTATTGCAATTAATATTTGGAATATTATTTAGCATAGGCATTTTAATAGGGTAGATTTTTGTGTGCACTCTCTTTCTATTTATAAATCATTTTGAGTCTTTTCCTATTTTATTGATTTCAAATAGAGATGAATATCGTAAGCGGAAAGCAAGAATGATTAATGGATGGAACCAAACTATGACTGTATATGGAAATACTGTCTTTGGTCCTAGGGATGATTCAAAAGGAGGCACATGGTTTGCTTGTCAAAATATAGCTAAGCCAAGATGGGCAATAATAACAAATATTAGAGATTTAAGTTCCTTTAAAGATAATCTCCAATCGAGAGGGGAAATAATACCTCATTTTTTGAATTCAACGTTAAATTGTGTAGAATATGTTAATTATTTAAAGGATAAGAAAAGTAATTATAATTATTTTAATCTTATTTTTTCTGATTCAGAAACAATTTACTATTATAATAGCAAAGAAAATTCAGCAAAAAAAATAGGAGATATTGCTGATAAAGAAAAATATATTTATGGCTTAAGTAATGGCAGTCTTGATGAAAAGTGGCCTAAAGTAGAAGAAAATAAAGCAAAATTTTTCTCTTATACCAACTCTTTTCAGAAGAATAAAAAATCTATTGAAGAGCTTTGGAATTATTTTAAGAATGAAATGATGAATTCAAAAAAGTATGATATAAAATTATTACCCAAAACGGGTGTTTCGCAAGAAAAAGAAATCTTTCTTTCATCTTTATTTATTCCTGGTAGTGAATATGGCACAAGAACAACTATTTTATTTGCAATTTCTCAGGATCAAGGTTTAAATTTTTGTGAACAAACTTATAACTATAATGCTCAAGTAGACGAAGAAAAAATAATCACAGCAAAGTTTTATAGATAATCTATTATGAATATTTTAAGTAAAGTAAATAAAATATATTTTTCTGAATATCATTTGGCTCCATTAAAAAAGCTAAATAGTAAAGCTGATTTAACTTTAAAAAAAGGATATTTATTAAAAATAAATTTTAAAAATTTAGGTCATGGCTATTGTGATTTATTTACTTGGCCAGAACTTGGAGATTTGCTACCAACAGAGCAACTTGAAAATTTAAAAGCAAGAAATTTAAATGATCAATTAATGAAATGTCTTTATTTTTCCCATTTAGATGCTCAATTTAGAAGGAAAAATGAAAATATTTTTAAAAAGACATTATTTCCTAAAAATCATTTAACTGTAGTTAATTTTACAGATTTAAATGAAGAAATGATAAATGAAATTAAGCGACAGGGATTTACAAAAGTAAAAATAAAACTCGGCTTAAATGTCATAGAAATGCAACAGAAATTAAACACTATATTCGAAATATTATTTGCAAATAAAATTAATATAAGAATTGATTTCAATAATTCATTGAATAATGAATTATTTGTGAAATTTCTTGAAAAAATATATCAATTTATAAATATAATTGATTTTATAGAAGATCCTTATCCATATTTCTATAAAGATTATTCTGCTATTAAAAAAAGATTTCCAACTATTAATATAGCTTTAGATAGATTTAGTGAAAATCAATTTTTTAGTATTAAAGAAGTGAAAGCTGATTTCTTGATAATAAAACCAGTTATCCAAAATTTCAGTTATAACGAATTTAGTTCAAAATTAGTTTTTACAAGTTATATGGATCATCCTTTAGGGCAGCTCTGTGCAATTTATGAAGCAGCTAATTTCTTTGTTCAGCATAATAAATTTGTAGAATCAGAATGTGGTTTTTTAACTCATACATTATATGAAAAAAATAAATACTCAGAAACCTTTTCTATACAGGAGACGAGGCTTATACCGACAATTGAAGGAACAGGCTTTGGTTTTGACGAATACCTAAGTAATGAAAATTGGAAGGAGCTGATTTGAAAAATATAGACTGGCTCTCTGAAACTTCACATATATTTTTAAATCCAAAAGCTTTGCCAAATTTTGCAGTTAATTTAGAAAAAAATTTAGAAAAATTTAATTTATCAAAGCATATTTTTTTAGCTACCTCTGGTTCTACGGCAATATCACCTGAAGATATAAAGTTGGTTGCTTTAAGTAAGATAGCAATTTTAAATAATGCTAAGTCAGTAAATAAACATCTGCATATTACGCAAAACGATATAATATTAAATCCTCTTCCTATTTTTCATATTGGTGGATTAGCAACTTATGCAAGAGCATTCTTAAGTGGTGCAAAGCATATAGACCTTTCTAATTATTCTAATAAATGGAATCCTACTCATTTTGTAGAATTCCTAACAGATAAAAAGGTAACTGTAACTTCCTTAGTTCCAACTCAATTATATGATATTGTTTCATTGAATCTACTTTGTCCAAAGTTTTTAAAGGCAGTTGTCATAGGTGGTGGTGCAATATCTTATTCCATTTATATAGCAGCAAAAAAGTTAAATTGGCCAATTTTGTTAAGTTATGGCATGTCAGAAGTTTGTTCACAAATAGCGACAAGTGATTTAGATGATTATTGGTCCGATCAACATGAATATCCGAAATTAAAAATTTTAGATCACTTGAGCATTTTTTTAGATGAGGCTAATTGCATAGCAATTTATGGTGATTCTTTATTGACTGGATATATTCGATTTAATTTTGAAAAACATGAATTTATCAATCCATTAAATGAAGTAAATTATAATAACAAAAAAATTAATTGTTTGAAAACCTCTGATGTGGGTGTATTAAGTAGTAATTATCTATCTATAGTTGGTAGAAAAGATGATGTTATAAAAATTAGCGGTGAAAGTGTTTCACTAAATAGATTAGATTTTATTATGAAAAATATACTAATTGAAAAAAAATTAATATTTGATTCTGCTATTATAGTTGAAACAGATAATAGATTACAGAATAAAATTTCTGTAGTATTTGCAAAGAATGGAAAAGACGTTCTTCCATTAAAAATAGAGCAAGTTATAGAAATATTTAATAAGCAAGTCTTTCCTTTTGAAAAAATAAATAATCAATATTTTATTGACAAATTACCAAGAACTCCATTAGGAAAATTACAAAGAAATCTACTTATGAAGTTATTAGATAATTATAATTCAGATCCAATTAAGGAATCGAATAAATGAAAACAAATCCTAATTTTATAATTTTTATTTTAGCTTTGGGTTATATGATTGATTTTTTTGATTTGACAATCTTTGCTGTAGTAAGAATTCCTGTCTTAGTTTCATTAGGTGTCCCTGAGCATGAATATTTAAAAGTAAGCTCTTTAATGTTTAATGCTCAGGCGCTTGGAGTCGTTGTTGGTGGAGTCTTGAGTGGTATTTGGGGTGATAAATTTGGACGAATGTCAGCTGTTAGGTTAGGTATCTTTGTTTATTCTGTTGCAATTATTTTAAACACGTTTGTAACTTCAGTCCCCCTCTTTGCTTTTATGCGCTTTATCGCAGGAGTTGGCTTAGCAGGAGAATTTGCCGCATCAATTACTTTATTAAGTGAAATTCTTGATACGAAAGAAAGAGGAAGAGCTTCAGGAATTATTTATTCGTCTGGAGTCATTGGCGGAATGCTAGCTGCATTTATTGGAACTTTTTTTGCCTGGAAAACCTTGTTTATCGTTGGTGGTATTGCTGGACTTATTTTGTTAGTTGTTAGAATTTCTGTAGCTGATTCTATTATTTTTCAAAATTTAAAAAATAAACAGCATATTTTACGTGGAAGTTTAAAATTATTACTATTAAATAGAAATTCATTGACCAAATTAATTGCCTTTTTATTATCAATAGTACCGTTCTGGTTTATGGCATTTTTTGTGAATTTTGCTCCTGAAGTTGCAAAATCAGTTGGTATTAAAGAAACAATAAATCAAGGGCTTTCACTAGCTATTTATTTTATTGGTTCATTTATTGGAGCCTACTTTTTTCCTTATATTGCAAAATTAACAGCCAGTAGAAAGAAATCTATATTTAGCGCTCTTTTTATTATGCTTCTTGCTATTACTTTATTTTCCTTAGGAAACTTACTTACTATTCAATTATATTATACTATTCTGCTGTTAATTGGACTTGCTAGTGGATATTCTGGAATATTTATGGTTTTTGCAGCAGAAAGTTTTGGGACAAATCAAAGAAATATTGCTTCATCTGTAATATCAAATTTAGCTCGTTGCTCCTTAATTGTCATGAATGCTTTTGTTCCATGGATGGCAAGTCAATTTCATCAAATTTGGGTAGGCTTAGTTTTATCTGCAACTATTATTTTTACTTTAGGTGTCATTGCTTTATTTAGCTTAAAAGAAACTAGTTATAAAAGTTTAGACTTTCATGAAGGTGAAGTTTCTTGATTATTATGAAACTGATGTTGCACAATTGGTTAAAATGCTCAAATCAGATTTAAATGAAGATGACTTTATTTCTAAAAAGTCTAATATAGTATGATAAATATTATCATGAGAAAATGAATTTTTTAGTCTATCTTTTAAACACTTTTCATCTAGTTTTTTTCTTTGCTTCATTGAATCAGAAAGCCATATGATAAATGGGATATGTTTTTGGTCAACTGGTGCTACAAAATAAGGTTCTCCATGCATATATAAACCATATTCACCAAGAGACTCACCGTGATCAGAAGTATACAGCATTGTAGTTTGATAAGATTCATTACCTAATTCTTTTAAATAAGAAATTGTATAGTTAATGATATAATCTGTATATAAAATTGAATTATCATAGCTATTAATGATTGATTCAGTGGAGCAAGATTTTAATGTAACATTGTTACATACAGGCAAAAATTTTTGAAATTCTTTCGGATAGCGGTTGTTATAATCTGGTCCATGACTTCCTCTTTGATGCAAAACAATAAATAAATCTTTTTTTTCGCTCTCTAATTTTTGTTTTGATGGCAATGCTTTCAATAAGACATCATCATAGTTTGAGGAATAAAAATCTCCCAAAATAGTTTCTTTTACATTTCTTGTTACCCCTTGACTTCCCATTCCATTATCATACCATTCAACTTTAAAGTCATTTTTTGCAACTGTTTCTAGTAAGTTTTCAGTATTGTCATATTTATCTAAAGAATATTCTTTTCTACTGTAGCTAGAAAACATACAAGGCAATGAAATATTTGTAATTGTTCCACATGAATAAAAATTATTAAAGTTAAATATGTTTTGTGTTTTTAAAAGTGGGTTTGTTTCTCTACTATAACCATTGAGAGAAAAATTTTTTGCTCTTGCAGATTCCCCTAAAATGAAAATAAAAATTGTTTTTTTATTTTCATTTTTTAATAAATTAGTTCTGCTCGAAATATAAGTAATAAAATTTTCTTTATTATTTTTTTTAATAGAGGTTTTTATTAGTCTTTTTAGTCCATGCAAATAATTTAGAGGAATAAAATTTTTAGCTATCATATCAGAAGTTTTTGTTTGTGCAGCAAAAGATGCGTAAATTTGATGATTTAATAATGTAATTAGAGAAAAACAAATTATAATAATACATAAAATAATTTTTTGGAGAATAAAATGATTTATTTTAGGATAAATAATTTTAAAAGAAATAACAAATATTGAAGGAATAATGAAAGTCAATAAAAATGTTATAAAAATTTTCAATGTGAGGAAGGAGGATGCTTCTACAAATGTTGTAGAAAAAAAACCTCTTAGCAAATCTGCATTGTTTAAATCAACATTATAATTACTGATTGCATAATAACTCAATGATGATAGAAAAAGTAAAATAATTAAAATAGTTTTTGTCAAATAAGGAAAAAATATCAAGTATAATGCTAAAAATATTACTAAAAAAATATTAAATAATACTAATATAAATTCTAAGTAGTCTTTAATATGTATTAATTTCTCTATTTCTAAGTATCCAGTGATTAGTGGAAAATTTAGAACGAAAAGAAAATAGAAAGCAAATAGAATGCAAAACTTAAGAATTGATATTTTCATATTTAGCTCTCATAAAATAATTGCATCAATTATTTTTGTTATTAATAGGGGTACTGTAGTAAATAAATGAAGCATTTTACTGCAATATAAAAGATGAACTTTTTTATTTTGTCTACTTTAGTACCCACTATCAGTGGTTTTAATTAATTTATATTATTAAATAAAATTAGAAATATCAACAGTGCTATCTAAAAAAAATGATTTTGAAATCAATTGGATAGTAAAATTTTTTTATTTAGATAACTTAAAATATATTATGGATAAAAAATGGTGAGCTATTGTTGGAATTGAATTATTTTTAATGCCCTAAATTTTAAATGTAATAAAATAGATTGCATTTTTTTTATTTTTAATCTCTAAATTAAAAATTACGATTAGGAGTAAAGAAGATTGCAGGTAAAATTAAATAAATATAATGTTGTTTATTTGAATTTGAGAAAATAGAAGAATTTTAAAGGAAATTAGATTCATTTATATTTAATAATTGAATTACTTTAGAGTACTTAAGACTTATATTGATATTTCAGAATATTTTTATTTTTGGGTTTAAATAGTATCAAGATCATTTACTATGTTGATGCTCAGGTGCAAGAACTATTGGTTAAATTCAGCTCAAGTCTTATTTTAGGTCGATATTCATTTATTTTCCAATTCCTTACGATAATGGATATGAGCGAAGAAATATTTTTTTAAAAAATCGATGTAAAAAATTAGAAAATTAAAATTCCTATTAATATAATTAATGATCCAATAAATCCTAAAATATTTCCTACAATCAATGGAGTATTTTTGATATATATGCCATAAGATAACCATAACGTGATAGTAACAAAACTAATTAAATAAGATAAAAATGAAAGAGAAGAAGCATCTTTGTAATAATAAGTTTTAAAAGCTTGAACATAAAATGCAAAATTACCAATAATACTTATCAAAATCATGAATTTTTCAAAATTTTTTTTATTCAATATTTTACAACCAGAAGTGATGATTTATGAGATTTATTATATAATTGATAAATAATCCTATATTTATTTATCAATTATAATATACAAATATTTTATACAGTTTGTAAACAGAGTTTTCCAAATTTGAAATGTTGTTGAGCACCATCTTACTTTAGTAAATCAACGACATTTGCTTAAATACACAATCATTCCAAGGCTATCTATTTTGATTATCAATTAAAATTATATGTAGTATTTTAAAACACTTTATCTAAACCTAAAAAAACATTTAATTAACAATATTTTTGACATTCATTTAATTGTAAATACTCAAGTACTTATTTTTTTAAGTTAAATTGATTAAAAAATCCTGATTAATGAGAAAATTATTTAGTTTCAAGAAATTTTTGAAAAAAATAGAAAATTCATTAGAAATACAAATTAAAAATCGCATTATTTTTCCAGAATTTTTTATCTTTACTTAAAGAATATAGAAAATAAAAGTAACTTTTATTTAATAATGAAGTCAAGTACTATTATAAATAAAAAAGAGAGTTTTTGTTATTTATAAAATTTTTCCTGAATTTTGAGATATAGAATCTGTTTTATCAGAAATGAAAACAAAGCCCCGACGTCCAAAGTCGAAAATAGAAGTGAGCTGAAAAAAACGTGGCACCAAACGATGCAAAATTGAATTGCAAACCTCACAAGGCGAGTAAACTCAACAAGAAGCACTTAAAAATAAGTATGTTAAGTTAATACATAATAATAAATCAGATGAAAAATTTCTGTTCCGTATTTTATTTCATCTTAAGAAATTGCTGGATTAGTTGTGGAAAGTTTGAAAGAACTGGGGCTCTATTCTCAAGCACTTCAGACTATTTCTTAAGAGTATTTAACACATAGGGAGCAATTTCAAAAATTATTGCGTTGGCGTTGGAAAATCTTTAGGATTGATAACAGTTAAAGCAACAGCAATTAAAATTCATAATGGAAAAATATCCTATAATAAGAATGAATTTTATTTTTTGGAATTCAAGAGTAATGCCAGAAGACGCAAAAATAAAAATAAATTTAATTTGTCAAAATAAGAGTGGTCATTGGTATTTAAATATTGTATTTGCCATTGAATTAATTCGAATTTAAAGGGATGAATGTAAATAAATTGGCTTAGATATTGGGATTAAAACTCTTACAACATATTTAGATTGTGAAAATAGTAACAGACTCGACTAAAAAAATGCTATAAAAAAAACTTCGATATTTAAAAAGATGCTAAAATTTTGCACAAAAATGCAAAAAACTAGTAAAAATATCATTCGTTGCCAAAAAAGCCGTTAGAGCTGCTTCATTATACACAGAAATTTCAGAAATTAATCTTACTCGGATGAGGTCAAACTATAGTGAAATACTACCGCGGATTGAGCTTGCAGGAAGAACATGAACATATAAAAGATGCAATGCGATCCATGATCGTGTTGTAAATGAGAATATGAACATATTCAATGGATATTAGAACATGCTCCCTATCGTGCACGATAAGTCAACGCGTGCGAAGAAAAATTCTAGCAAGTTTTTCTTCTGCATCTAGGGCATTCCCATCCTTAAAAAATCTACGTCAGGAAATTTTTTAAGGATGGGGGGCTGTCAATATTATACTTAATCTTATTTTATATTTAATCTTATATTACTCTATCTATTTTGTACTAATATTATTATTTTTAATTAATAACTTTCATTGAATAAAAAAGTGTTATATAAATTTTAATTATTATTATACTTTTCTTGTTACAATAACATTTAAATTAGAATATTTATTTATATTTATATGATTGTAAAAGTATTGTAAAATTGTTTTAAAATATGCTCATTCTGAATGCAAGTAATAATTATAAGATTTAACAGCCAACATAGAAATACCTCCTAAAAAATTTCTGGTACCTTATACTAATATTAATTTTCTCACTAGAAGCATCTTAAGTGAAGCTACTTTTAGTATTAATATTAATAAATTCAAAGTTTTAAATTTAGGTAACAAATTTTATGATAAATGTTTGTTAAAATTTTAATTTTATGATAAAGAAACTTGAATGATAGGATAATCTATCTAAAGTAGTGATATTTATGGCGCTATTAATCATGAGGCAATATTTCTAAAGTAAAAACTGGTTATTTTATGGATCAAATATATTTCTTATACTATTTCTGAATTAACATAAAGAATTAAAAAAATAAATAACTCTAAATATATATTTAGATAAATAAGCATTTCAACAAAAAACATATATATAAATAATTAACATTAATTTAAAATTAGTTAATTAAGTTTGCTATCGTAAAGAGAGATTAGTTTATGAGTATCGTTATTAAAAGTAATTATGAATATTATGAAAAACTAGAAGTTAATTTGACTAATAAATTTCAATCAGATTCAGTATTAATAGGTATAAATTTAGAGGAAGCCAAAATAATATTTGCATCTGAAAATTATTATGATTTATTCGGATATGATATTTTTAATAATGATATAGAGAACGTTTTTAGTCAACGATCAATAAAAAAAATATCAAATTTTTCCTATAATTTTAAACCATATAATATTAAGTCAAGGATTCTTGCAAATTTAGAAATTTTTTTAAAAAATTATTTGGTGAATGTACCCTCTTTTATGTTTTTTTCAGGAGCGACTTTATGTGTTGAATTCCAAATTAATTTTGATAAAATAAATTATTATTTTGATGAAATAAATTACCAACAAATCCTTCATTACTTAACTGAATCTAAAGATAGTATAAATATTTTAAGCAGTAATTTGTGCAAGTATATTTCAGAATTGACAGGATTTGAAAGGACATATTTTTGTGAATTTTTACAAAATAACAATGGTGTAATAAAGGCAAATTATTTTTCAAATGGTCTAGAAAGTATTTTGAATCATTATTATCCTGCCACTATTCTTCCTGATTCAGTTAGAGAACTATATGTAAAAAATACTTTTAGAATAATTAATAATGTTGATTATATTCCAACACCAATTAAAGGTTGTAGCAGTAAAATCGATCTTACATATTCTGTTTTTAGAGATGTATCTTCTATACATTTAGATTATTTAAGAAATATGAGTCTAAAATCAGCGATTTCATTTTCAATTGTTATTGATGGAAAGCTAAAAGGATTAATTGGAGGGCATTCTAGAAATAAAAATTATACTCCAATTGAAATATTACCTAAAATTCAAACTTTAGTTGATGTTATTTCTATTAAAATAAAACAACTTAGAAATAATATTATAAAAAAAGTACAAGTAGAATATAAGTCAACTATCGATGATTTTGTTTTTTCATATGAAAAATCTCAATGTAATTTTGAAAAAATGCCTAATAAAAGTTTTGAAATATTAAAAGAAATTTTTAACTCACATTTATTATTCTATAGATTTAATAATAAAACTGAGACTAATTCTATGATTCCAGATGAATTTGTGGAGGAATTATTGAAAAAATTAAAGGAATATAAAATAAGAAAAATATACGTATTTGATAGATTAGTTACATTTAACCCTATTTTTTATAAATGGTCAAAGTCAATTGGAGCGGGAGTTCTTGTTATAAATTTAAGTAATGATTTATCAAATTTTATAGTTTTAATACGAAAAGAAGAATGTCAGACTATTAAGTGGAATACAAACCCCGATGAGCTAGACCTTTTCTCTTACGAAGAAAAGATATTAAAATCTAGAAAATCATTTAATACATGGTTACAAGATGTAAGACATAAATGTAAACAGTGGACAATGAAGGATTATGAAACTGCTCTCCAACTTCATAATCAACTAATTTTATCTCGTTCCAATTTTCTAAATCATGTTCAAATGAATAAAGAAGTTAAATTTTATGAAATTATAAATTAAACTAATGTTAAATATAATGAATTTAAAAAAGAGTGGCTATTATAAATATTAAGAATGAATAATTGTTTATTTATTAAAAAGTATTAATAATGTTTTGGAACAAGGTTTTAAAAAAAATCGTTAAATGTATTTAATTAAATAAAATTTTATAATTAAGATTTTTTTAGCATGACTTTTTGAAGTACTAAAAGATATTTGCCAAAATGTAGCATTTAATATCCCATATTATCTAAATCTAATTCTTTTAGGGCAGTAAGAACTGCTAGTTCATCTAACATCCATTCTTTTAATTCGGGAGAAAGCTTTTTTCCTTTTATGCTAGGTATAGAAGAAAATTTTTGGTTTAGTAATGCTATTATTATTGATTGTTGATTTGATTGGGTAGGAGAAGTAATTTTTAGCTGTTCAGTTTCTTTTCCAATAACTTGTAAAACGCGATTTTCAATGGTTGCCAAAACTTTTGATTGCGTATCACTTAGCCAATCTTCTTTATTAAAAATTTTATTGGAAAATAAACGCGCAGCAGCTAAGCGAGTATCTATAATAAATTTAGGTTTTGGAACAGTAATTTCTTTTCCTTCTATACTTCCATTTAAATTACCATTAACATCAGTGATAATTTGTTCTGAAATCTTTTCTAATGCGCTTTTCCATTCTTCTTTTACAATATTATCAGCGTAAAAAACATCATCTTTTTTAGGAGTAAATAGAAATGAAGGGTTGCTATCTGGTTGTTTAAACTTTTTTTTGTAGTTTTCGAAGGGAGGTTTAACTCCAGTAAGAGAAAGTAAAAGATCGCGTAAATAAGTTTCTTCTAGTTTTACAGCTAGCATAGGCACATATTTTTTTAGATCATTAATTTCTTCATCACTAAGATCATAATTTAAACCATTTATTGTTCTTCCTTTTCTAATTGACTCAGTATTTAACTTATCATGAATATTCTTTACTAACCATCCTTTTTGAATGTTCCATGAATAATCCAGCCCATAGGAAGACATTAATATTCCGGGTATTCCATTTACTTCATCAAGTGCTGTTGACATTAACTGTTGAGTTTTAGTTTTATATAAATCTTCATTTAACCAATTTAATTCTCCTAAATCTTTATCTACATCTAAAGATCGACCTTCATTGCTTAATAATTTGAAAATCTCTTGTGCAGGCTTAGTAAGAAAGTTTGATATTGAGTTGGGATTTAAAGATATAACAGCTTCTTTGACTGATAATTTATCTTTCTGATTATCTGGTCTAATAGAGAGGATAATACTATCTATAATTTCTTGTGCAAGTTCCAAACGGTGCAAAGACATTTCTTGAACCCAACCAGCAAAAGGATTTTTTCCAGAATCATCATCCTTACATCCTAAAGTGTTTGTATACATTCGTTTGATATCAGTGCAAAATAAAGGGGTAGATTGAGTATTTTTTGTTGTCGTATTATTTAAATATCCCCAAGCAATTGCTGCTTGATCATATGCTAAAGTTCTTTTTAGAATTGCAGCTCCCGATAAAAAATTATCTTTATACATTAAATAATCCATAACTGTAGAAGAAACAACTGCTCCTGGATGGTTGATATCGCCTAAATATTCTTTCCATTTAACGTGATGATCTGTAACAGAATTCAATTCTGAAGCTACACTCCCAGCAAAATTATGTCTTAAACCTAAGGTGTGTCCTACCTCATGCGCAACGATATTTCGAATATAATCTTTTCTAGCTTTTAATATAATTTCAGGATCATCTTTTATCGCATATGAAAGGTTAGTACTAAAATCAAGTGAAACAGGATGATCACATAGTGAAGAGAACTTAAACCCAGATGGAAAAATGTTAAAATAATTTTGTGCTTTTGTTGTTTGGCGCTGAAGATTTTTTCTAACTAAAACAGGACTCTGAAAAGCAAAAGTATCTGGTAAAAAAATGGAGCCGCCTTTTATTTCACCAGTAATAGGATCGGGCTGAATAGAAGCTGAGGCAAAATTCGCATATTTCCATGGAATCCAATAAATTAATAATTCCCTTGGGCGTGGTTTTTTTAAGGGGTCAGCTCCTGTTTCAACTTTAATCACTTCCCTACCGAAGTACTTATTCCAGTATAATACACCCTCTGTAATGGCTTGTATTAATTCTGCGGGGGCATTTTTGGTAATTGAATAGGTAAGAAAGCCAGCTTCCTGTGAGATATCCCATCGAGAAGCAAGAATATCCATTCCCCCTTCATTTTTTCTTGTCTGTGCAATTTCAAAAAATCCGATACCATCTTTCAAAGCACTGTTGCGAGAAGTAAAATTTGAATTTGGTCGATAAGGAGTGAGAGTCGCTCGTAATTGGACAGTGATATGGTTATCAGTGTTTCCGGTATAAGAGTCACTAATGCCATTAGTTGCCGAATGAGAAGGAGTTCGTACTCGAGAGATTTGTTCCAATTCAAGACGGTCTTCTACAAAAATAGCACTTTTCAAAAATGTAGCCACTGTTGGAAGTACTATTTCCTCTTCTGATATTAATTGCTCTAGGGAAGATGGCAGATCAGAAATCCAAATACTCCCTTTGCTCGGAATTGTGCTAAGACCCTGATCCCAACTAAAAGTAATAGAGTCTTCGTTATTTTGTTTTATTTTAAATGTTTGTAATAATTTTGTGCTTGGAAGCTCATTATATAGCGCATAGGTATTCAACTCAAAAAGAGCAAGATCTTCACCATTCATTTCAAAAGAAACAACTTTGGGAAGTAAATGTTGAAAGATGGGAGCATTTTCTGCAGGTAATAAAACTAAAGAAAGAAAAAAAGCTTTTCCTAGTGCAGACTTTTTTAAGACAATCAAAGAAGTATTATTAACAGAAATAAATTGGTTATCAGAAGAATTTAACAAAGGTAATTTCAGGTTTTGAGCAGATGACTCTGAATTTACCTGTGAAGGGGTGATACTGAATGATGAACGTATATTCTCATCTGCTAAACGAGAATTAGGAATATTTTCTTGCTTTTTTTTATTGCATGCTACAATTGAAACAACAATAAATAAAATGATGGCTAAATATTTTATAACTGATTTAAGCATATTTATGACCTTTATAAATGCTATTATTTTATTTAATTTAATTACTAAAAATTTTCACAAAAAGAATATAAGAGATTAAGCGCTTAAAATTAGATACTAATAAAATTTTATTAAGAACCACTCATAATAATGATCAGTGGTTTCGTCATTTTATAAAATAATTACAAAATAGTCAAAATTTTTTCTGATTAAATAAAAATATTTGTCTAAATACTAATACCATTATGCTAATGAAGAAAATAATTTATCTACTTCGTTTTATAGAAAATATGGGGGTTCATTGTCTCATTCCTCTTAACTCTGTCAATTATTCGTATAGCCAGCACTTATTATGCTTAACTAAGATGTAAATATGGATAGTTAACTATGAGTTATTATGCTATATAAATTTGCAAAATATTTGAAATCGCGGTTTTTAAAATATAATTTTTCCTTTTACAATATAGTCTAGCATATATTCATTAAAATTCCTATGAGTTACGTTTTTTGTATTATATTTAGAGAGTTCATTTTTATTTAAGGTTATATATTTATTTCATATCAATTATAAAATTTATATTCTTATTTACATTTTTTAAAAATTAGGATGATTACTTTTACAAGATTATAAAATAAGAATATATTTAAATATATAGCAAAAAAAGATTAGAAAATTATAAAAAAGAAATAGAAGATCTGATTAATGAATGAAACACAAGATTTTTTGAAAATAGATTTGGTTATCAAGATAATAATGGAGTATTGATTAAAATTGGTAACACCTTTAACAATAAAAAAATCGTTATCACAACTTTTCAACTTATTTATGATGAAAAATTCTTGGGAGCGTAGGAAGAATATAGAAAAGAATTTAAATCTTTAATACAACCAAGATCCCTTTGGATTAATATAAATAAAAGAATCCGATTGATTGTCTACTCTAAAAAGTTTATCAGCTTCAATTCTTTTGTCTTCAATTAATTTATCAATTTGAATTTGATTTAATTTAAATGCACTAAACATATTTAGTTTTTGGTTCACATAACAGGAATGTCCTCCAGTTGCAGGACCATTCCGTTTAATGGAAATTGTTTCGTTTGTAGGAGTGCCTCTACAAATTTCAATACAAATTTTATCTAAGGATTGAAAAATTTTTTCCATACTCTCCCTATCTTTAAAACTTCCTCGACACATCATTTGGTGTGTTTGATAATTTCTATCATAATTACTTCCTGAAGCATTTGAGCCTATTAAACTATCTGATGTATTTAAACAAGAATTTATCCAATCTTCGGAGCATTTTGAAAGTTCTGCATTTGCTATAACTGGAGTAAAAAAAGCAGATAAAAGAGCAGTTGCATTCAATAATTTAAGTTTCATTCATTTCCCTTTATAAGAAAAAATACATATAAGTTTTAAATTTTACTTTTTTAGTAAAGATTATAAGTATTTTTTCATTATGACAATAAATTAAATAGGTTCAATCCAAAAAATATATTGCTTTTACTTTTAAAAAATACTTTCTAAACCTAGAAGCTTTCGACTGATATCACAAAAAATATAATTTTCAAATTAAACACCGTTTTTTAATTATAACACTTGTGTTTAAAAATAAAATATAAAAATATTAATTAAAATAATATAATGTATGAAAATATATATTATTTTATTAAAAATAAAAATAATTAATAAAATTATTTATTCATAAATAATTTTAAAATTAAAAAACAATACAAATTCTTAATTATTTGTTACGATTATTTATCTTTAATATTAACTTTCATTTGGTTTTAGCCCTAAATATCGAAATTTTTAAGAAGTATGATTTTTTTGATTTACTTTCGATATTATCTATGTATTTAAAAGAATAAGCGAAGAAATTAAAAGCTATATTTAAAGCTAAAAATTCTTGTTTTCTGCAATAAATAAATGAATTATTGGTAAATAATGGGGCTTGAAAATTTCCAGCTTTTGTTGTGGAAGGAACATTTTTTGAAATTCCATTTTTCATCGTATAAGGAAACTTATCCGGGGGATCAAGAAGGCAATTGCCAGCTTTACTTCTCATATCGATTCTTTTTTTGCAATTGATCTGAAAAAATTATTTTTAACAAAAAATATTTTTAATAAAATTTAGATAAATAAAAAATAAATAATTACTTTAATTTTATATATAAAACTACACAAAATACGTCAAATTATTGATTCTAACTCATTTGACTATCAAAATGTAAAATTATTAAAATCAGACCTTAATTAAATTATCTTCATATTTATTATGAAAGGAAAATAAATGCTGAGTAAATTAATACTTACAGTGATGTCTGCTTCTGCACTTACAACTGGTTTAGCATCTGCCGTAGATACTATGTATAGTGGCCAAACCCTAAGAGTTGATGAAGAAATTGAATCTGCAAATCAATGTTTTCGTCTAATATTGCAAAGAGATGGAAACCTTGTAATTTATAGAAATAGAGATAATCATCCAACATGGGCAACCAATACAATGCATTCAGGTACTGTCAGAGCCATAATGCAGCATGATGGTAACTTTGTTCTTTACAATCATCATTCCCAAGCAACTTGGGCTAGCGGCACTTCATGGAGTCCTAGCGCATGGCTAATTCTTCAAAATGATGGAAATCTTGTGATTTACAAAGAAGGTACATGGCATCCAATTTGGGCTTCTAATACTGTAACAGATTGTTAATTATAAAACGTTAAAAAGATTATCATTCTCAGATTTTTAATTTAAAAAACAATCATCAGTATTTATAATAATATTGATGATTGTTTTTTATACCTTGTTAGAAAGCAAAAGGTTCTCATGCAAATAGTTGAGAGAAGCAAATTAAGTCGACATTAATTAATTTTTAATTTAAAGGAAAATATACTTGAGAAAGTTAAATAAATGTTTCTCTCCCATTTATTTTTTAAATTTTTCTTTTAGCTAGTGAGTTAAAATTAGCGAATTTCAGTTTTATAACTTAGACTAGAGTAAATTTTATTTAATAAAAAAGAACGTATCCCACTAAATACTTAATTCCCTTAATTATTTTCTATAAAGTAACACCCGCCTTATCAACCCTCAAACCAAATATTACCTTGTAATTTCATTATACTAAATATAAAAATAGAATTCAATCCAAACAACCAAGGAGGGTGTAATGAAAATCAGAATTCCAGCATTTTTTCTATTTGTATTTTTCCAAAATGTTTTATTTGCTAACCAAAATAAGGAATATTTGCCAGAAAATTATAAATTATTTTTTATGAAATATTTAGAAGAAAATAAAGAAAAATATAATACAATTAATGAAGCAGTTATTCACTGTGAAAAAACTGTATGTATTTTAAATTTAAAAAATGATAATCAAACAATTTTTCGCATCAATGCATATTTTCAAGATAACTTTGAAGGTAACAGTGTTGTAATAAATTCTTATTATGATAATGGCAGTTTTTTTGAAAATGAAGTTTACACGATAGAAAAAGCATTAAAAAGAACGAAACGCTGGGATTTATTTAAGCCCTCCATTGATGGCAGTTGGTTAGCAAATGAACGTGCTTTATTGTTAAGAAAGGCCAGAGAAGACACTGCAAAGGCGAAAGGAGAAACAACCAAAAAGAAAGATGAAACTCCAAAAATTAAAGATGAACCTAAAAAAGTAAAAGATGATAGCGTTAAAGTAAAAAATCAACAACCTATAGTTGAAAAGAAGGAAGAGAAAAAAGAAACTGAAACTGTTTACTTTAAGCCCTCCATCGATGGCAGTTGGTTAGCAAATGAACGTGCGGCTCTTTTAAGAATTGCTAGGAAAAAGATGAATGAAGGAAAACCATAAGTTTAATGTTCTGCAAATAATTCTAAAACACTGTAAGTTAAATTAATACTTATGCTTGAAGGAAAAATACTTTCATTTGGCCACCAGCCAATATTACTGAATTGGAAGATTGTGTTTTGGGCATAATCTTTATAAATTGTAATTCTAGCTTTTGGTTTAGTTGTTAATATATTTGTTTTATTAGCGCAAATTGTACCTATTTTTTGATAATTAATATATATTTCAAGTCCCCTACCCTGCTCTTTTGTATGACCTAAAATATTAATCCATGCACATGGAATTTGAATATCTCTGATGTCGACAATGTAATTTTTATAAATAAAATGTTTTGATTTTGGCAATTCTAACATTTCATTTGGATCTAAATTATTTACTTTATAGTATGATTCCTTATCACTTCTAATGTAATCTTTTTTTGTACTAAAAGTTATTGATTCATTAGTTTTATTTTCTATTTCTAAATTTATAGATGCGAAAGATAAATTGCAAAATAAAATTGCTGTTATAATTGAAATATATTTCATGTTTATTCTCTTTTATGAATGTGTTATTTGATTTTTTATAATTTGTCTTATACAATATCAAAACATCAAGCATATGCAAGAA
Organism: Pigmentibacter ruber; assembly: GCF_009792895.1. NCBI lineage: Bacteria > Pseudomonadati > Bdellovibrionota > Oligoflexia > Silvanigrellales > Silvanigrellaceae > Pigmentibacter > Pigmentibacter ruber. The sequence goes on along the minus strand of NZ_WSSC01000003.1, from coordinate 68,299 downwards.
AAATATTTTAGTTTTTTTTGGAGTAATTTATTTCTTAAATTTATTTTAATGAAGATTTCTTTGTGCTTCTTGAACAAGGACTTTTGCTTGTGCAATGCTTTCTGCACTTACTTCCTCGCCAGAAAGAAGGATAGCAATTTCTTTTAATTTTTCTTCTTCACTTGCTTCAAATATTTTTGTAGAAGTTCTATTATTTGTAAATTCTTTAGTAACAACAAAGTGATTTTGTGCAAAACAAGCAACTTGTGGTAAATGGGTTATACAAATAGCTTGTCTGTTCATATTTTCATTACAACCACGACAAAATTCGAGTAACTTTTTTCCAACTTTTGCAGCTATATTTCCACTTATTCCAGTATCAATTTCATCAAAAACAAATACACTCATTGAGTTATTTCCAAATAATATATTTTTAATGGCAAGCATAATGCGAGAAAGTTCGCCACCACTTGCTACTTTATCAATTGGCTGTGCTTCTATACCTACATTAGTAGATAATAAGAATTGTGCTTTTTCAAATCCAAATTTGGAAAGTTGTTGAAATTTAGTAATAAGTTCTTTAAATGTTTGCTTTTCAATAAATGCAAATAATTCTTGAAAATCATTTATTTTATTATTTTCTTTTAATTCACAGATAAATTTAGATTTCTCCATACCTAATTCACTTAATTCTTTTTCTATAGAATGAGTGAGTAATGATAATTTATTTTTCCTATTTTTTGATAAAATTTCAGCAAAATTTATAGATTTTTTAATCGCCTCTTCACATTGAAATATTTCTGCCTCAATTTCTAAATCAATTGTTAGAGTTTTGTTTAAAAAATCTTCGCATTTATTTTTATATATTAAAGCATCTTCAATTGTAGGTCCAAATTTTTGGAGTATTTTATTATAAGTATCCATTCTTTCAATAGCATGATTCAAATTACTTTCTTCAATTGTATATTTTTCTGAAGTTACTTCTAACTTATGTGAAAATTCTTCGACTAAAGAAATGATAGCATCAATCTGTTCTAAGTAGTTTGCAAAATCGTTATTTGAACTGTGTCTATAAATCTTTTCAATTGTTTTTTTAGATATTTTTAAAATATCAATACAGCTTGGATCATTTTGACTTAAATTTGAAATTACTTCATAGCAATTTTTTTTAATTACCGCAGATTTTTTTCCTGTTGCAATAATATCATCAAGTTCTTTGAATTCAGCAGGATTAATATTTGCGTTGTTTATTTGTGACAATTCAAATTCATATAAGTTTTTTTCTCTTTTTAAAAGATTTTGTTCATGGATTAAAGATTTAATAGTTTTAATTTTTTCATGGGCAAGAAGATAAACAGAAAGATAGTTTTTATATACGTCAAGGTTATTGGCAATTTCATCTAAGTAATAGGTATGCGATTCTGTATCTAGAAGTTTTTGATTTTCAAATTGGCTACTTATGTCAATAAGTTCAGCAGCAATATTTTGTAAAATTTTGGAACTTACAAGTGTTTCATTCACAGTTGATTTGTGTTTACCATTGCGCTGAATGTATCTTTTAATAATAATTTCTTCTGGATCGTCTGAAAATAAAGGAATGCCATGCTCTTCTAATAGATTAAATATTGCTAATTTATTTTTTTGTGGAGAAAAAATACCTGTAATTAAAGCACTTTCTTCACCAGTTCGGATAAGATGTGTATCGACTCTAGCACCGCGTAAAAGGCTCATTGCATCGACAAGCAATGATTTTCCAGCACCTGTTTCACCTGTAATAACATTTAAGCTATTCTTGAAGTTAACAGCAATATTTTCAGCAATGGCTAAATTTTGGATATGTAACTGCTTTAACATATGTTTTCCTAGTTTATAAATTATCCCTAAAAGACTAAAAAGCCTAATATTAATATCTAAGATTTCATGTCAGAATATAATTATTTCTTGCGCTTCTAATTAAATTTGCCATGATAAGCTTCCTAGGTTAGGACTTCTAATTCCTAAGTCATGGTTGCTAGAGGAGAGTATAAACATGGCAAAATATTTTAAGACAGTGATGACCCATTTTTCTCGCTATCTTCCCCCGGGAAGAGTTACTAATAATGATTTAAGTAAATTAATGGATACAAACGATGCTTGGATAACTGAGAGATCTGGAATTAAAGAACGTAGATTTGTTGAAGAACCTATTGCGACTTCTGATCTTGCTATAGAAGCCGTTAAAAAAGTTTTAGCAGAATCTAATTTAAAACCCACTGATTTTGATTATATTATAGCTTCGACGTTATCACCAGACTATTATTTTCCTGGAATTGCTCCTATTGTTCAGCACAAACTAGGCTTTCCTACTATTCCTGCCATTGATATCCGAGTTCAATGCAGTGCCTTTGTTTATTCAACGCAACTTGCTGATGCTATGCTAAAAAGCGGTCAGTACAAAAGAATACTCTTAGTTTTCTCAGATGTGCAAAGTAAATTGCTTGATTTGACTACTAATGGACGTAATGTAGCAGTCCTTTTTGGGGATGGTGCAGCGGCTATCATATGTGAAGCAAAAGAATGTTCACAAGAAGAAATTCCTCAGGCTTCAAACCAATCGTCAGGTGTGATTGATACTATATTAGGAAGTGATGGTGTAGGAGCTGAAATGCTTTTATTGAGAACACCTGGTACAGCAACCCGTGGATTTTTAAGTCCTGAAACCTATGAAAATGGTGATTGGCACCCTAAAATGGATGGTCGAGTAGTTTTCAAACATGCTGTTAATAGAATGTGTGAAGTTGCTGAAACTTTAATGGAAAGAAATAAAATTTCCGCAAATGATATTGCTTGTTTAATTCCTCATCAAGCTAATCTTCGAATTAGTGAAATGGTAAGAGAAAAAATGGGTTTATCAGAAGGTAAAGTGTTTAATAATATTCATAAGTATGGAAACACAACATCTGCTACAATTCCTATTTGTATTAATGAAGCTTTAGAAGAAGGCCGAATTAAAAAAGGTGATCTTATTCTTACAGTTGCCTTTGGAGCAGGATTTACTTGGGGTGGAAGTCTTATAAGACTGTAAAAATTATTTTCCTCCACCACTAAAATCACCAAAACTAATTAAAAAGGTGATCATTATACCTGAAATTGTGGCTTGAGAAGGATCTGATAATAAAGTAGCACCATATGTTGTTACTTTGTATGGAAAAGTATAGTGATAACCTCCTCCTAAACTTGCTTTAAAGCTCCTACCTCCAGATACTCCCAACATTAAAAATGGTTCAATAAAAAGGTAATCCACATTTATAATACCACTTTGTGAACTATTAATTGTTGAGTAATTTAAATTCCCAATTCCAAAAAAAGAGCCTAATTTAAAATCGACTATGGATAAATCAATACCATAACCCGATTTCACTCCAAAATTTGTAATTTCATATGTACTGGCTGAAGTACTAACACTGCTCGTTGTTGTGCTGCCATACATTACTCTGCCACCAGTGAAAAAACCCTTACGCATAAAAGTGGCATCACCACCTATAAGCAGCATATTTTGTGGGAAAGGAGGTTGCCCCGCGCCAGTAGCAATCGTCCCAAACTTTCCATAGTTTGGTTCAAATAAAGCAACTAATGCACCAGCGGAAGATTCATTATTAGCAGAAGCATATAGATTTTCTGTTTGAGAAATCAAAAAGAATGATGTGCAATTAAAAATAATAAATTTAAAAGTAAGGAAAATTTTCATTTTTATACCTATTTTTTCTTCTATCGAATAAAAAAAAATATTGTTAAAGAAAATTTTTCCCAGTGTTTATTAAGTATCAGTTTATTTAAATTTAAAAATTAGCACTTAAACTTCCGCCATATCCTTTATCAGTTGATTGAAAAGAGTTATTTGATCCTTGTTGCCATTGCAAAATTTTATTATCTTTCTTTTTCAGACATTTCCATTCAATATTTTTTATATTTGATGGGATATTTGGAAGATAAACATTCCAATTTGGATAATCAACTGGATTTAACTTGATAGCTTTGTCACTGTTCCAATTCCCAAGCTCTGGAATATTGCCAAGAACATAAATTGATTCTCCAATATTTGTTTGAGCATTTAAGCAAGAAAAACTATATTGAGTGTATTTTTCATTTACTTTTGTTGTTGATATGGTTAGCTCAGTTCTATTATTTTTAGGAATGTTACTTAAGAATATTTCGAATGAATTTCTGGAAGACTTTATCCAGCAATTATTTTTATTACTCGTACATGCAGGTACTTTATTATTCGCGAAGAAAACAGAATTTATTTCCTCACTAGGAAGAGCTAGTTCAATATTAATGTTTCTATTTGCAACAAATCCATTATAGCTTCCTTTGGTTGGATTAATAACAATACTAGTTAAATTTGAATTTTTTTTCTGTGAAATTAATGTTTGGGAAAAAATTGATGATTTATAATCAACTGTTTCCCCATCGTCTTCATAAAGAACAAAACTTGTTGGATTTTCACTTGGGAATATTTTCAGAATCAAATCATTATTTTTTGAAAAATCTTTTCTTAATCCTGATATATTCATTGTTTTATCATCGACTAACATCTGAGGGATGATAGCACCTTCTCTTATAAATAAAGGAACTTTATATTTACTATCAATATATGTTGGGAAATTAATAAATGTTTTACCAGTTGCAGTTACTTCATCAAGTGTATGATAGTTTAGCCAGCGCCCAGCTGGTAAATAAATATCTTTTCTAATAGGATCGTTATATTGATAAACAGAACTTGCAAGAAGAAATTTTCCAATCATTTTTTCACTGCTATTTGCTCTGGCCATTAAATCATCTTGAAATTCAGATACTAATGGTGGAATAACGGCTTCTCCATATAAATAAGCCCGGTAAAAAAGAGAATAATAATAAGGTGACAATGAATATCTTTGCAATAGATTTTCTTTATTAGAATTAAAATCACCAATTAAAGAAGGAGTTGTTTCAGAGTTATCAGTTTCACCCATCCATGTATGCGGTCTAATAGGAAAATCAAAGTGAGCAGCATTTGCAAACCACATTGTGTATAGTTTTTGAATATCATTTCCGTCAAAAGCATTTCTATGAAAGCCACCTGTATCTGCTGAATAAAAATCAATTCCACTTAAAGAAACATTCATTTGATTGTTAATATGAGCTTTTATTGCACCTAAATTTGCACCAATATCGCCTGACCACATTCCTGCTCCAAAGCGTTGCATTCCTGGAGCGCCTGCACGTGAAATAAAAATTGGTCTTATTTGGAATTTTGGATCATTCCGATTTCTTAAGTAACCTCTATAAATGCTTTCTATCCATTTAAATGCATATAAATTTGCAACATCTGCATGTCTATTTTTAAGTACCCCATTTATATTTAAACCATAGTAATAAGCATTTGAGTCATACATTTCTGGTTCATTTAAATCCAACCAAAATTGATTGATACCCATTTGAATTAAAGGAACTTCTTTTTTAGCAAACCAATAGTCAGCTGCTTGTGGGTTTGTCCAGTCAATCATTCCACCACTACCCCACCAAGTATCTTTAAAATATACAGGGGTACAATTTGTATTATTTTTTCTAACTAAAAAACATTGGCGTTGTAATTCAGAATAATCTGTCTTATTTTCAGAAGGAGCAAGTGCGCTTTCAGAAATATAAGACTCTTGAATTGGAATAAATTCTACGCCTTGCTCTTTGTATTTTTTTAAATTTTGCGCAGCATTTGGAAATGTATAAGGATCAAAAGAAACAGTTCCCATGCCTTTTGTTCCACCAAACCAATATAAATCTAAAGCAAATCCATCTACTGGAAAATTATTTTTCCGCAAATGATCTAGTTTTGCATTTACTTCATCCCAATTATGATATCCATATTCGCTAATCCATAAACCTAACATTTTTCTTGGTGGTACTAATGGATTACCAGTCAGTGTTAAATATTTCTGTCTAAGTTCTTCCAGGTTTTTTCCTGCAATAATAAAGTAACGAATTTGGTCGCCCCACATTGAGACTTTCCATTGTGATATATTAGTGAAATCCCAACTCATTTTATACTGATTATCTATAAATATTGCATAGTTTTGTTTATCATTTCCTAAAGCGTATAGTATGGGGAATTGAATTTTTGAATTTGCTCCGCCAGCAAAACCAATAAATGAATTTCCAAATTCACCGGGTTCCCATTTTCTTCCTAACCAGTCACCATTTGCATAATTAGGGTCGTAAAAGTATTGTCCCAATCCATAAGCATTTTTATTTTGATCTGATTGAATAAATATATCTTTTGTTGGTTGATCTAAATTTTGCGGACATATATTTGCAAGGGAATAAGAAAATTTCTTATTGTAAAAACTAATACAAAGATCAGAATTAATTTTCATTGCTATATTATTAGTTTCAACACTATTACTTGTTTTTTGGAATTTTTCAGAACCTTTAAAAATATTTGGATTTGAGATCATAGGGGTAGTATATATCGGTAGTTTTATACTATTTTTGTCTCCTTTTCCCATCTCAATATGAATAATATCATCAGAGTAAGCTTCAATAACAAGATAACTATTATTTGAATAAAATTGTGTTGATGAGCTTTCTAAATTTAATTTTTTTCGCGCATATGCAAAATTATAGTTAAAAGAGAGTATAAAAAATGTTAAACTTGTTATTAAGACAAATTTATTGTTATTTATTTTCATAAATAATCCTTTTATAGATATTAATTTTTAAATATACATTTTAAATACCTGAAAAAAAATAAAAAGCAATAATAAATGTCTAATTAATATAAAAATAATTAATTATTATCTATATTTGATAATTTAAATGAAGGTATTATGGATTATAATGAAAAATATATAAAAAATTAAATTTGTTTATATTTCTGGAAATGGTAATTTAAATGAAACATTCCAAATTTAAATATGTTGAAATATTATAAGTACATTTGTTTTGAAATTTAAACGTTTTTCAATAAATCGTCTTATTGCAACTCGCATATCTTCTTGGAGTATTTCAGGAGAAAAATTTCTTTTTTTTGCACATTGATCAAAAACATTATTAAAAATCATAGGAACTTTTTTAGCTAATTCTTTGCTATCAATAGGAACTCCTTTAATAACAACTATTGGATCATTTACCAAATTATAATTATTTGCTTCAAAATTCATTGATACAACAACAATACCACCATGTGCCAAAGCTATTCTGTCTTTATAAATTTGACTATTTTGTGAAAATATTCCTCCCGGACAAACATAATCTCTGCCGCTTGTAACTGTATCTACCACTCCCATTAATTTGGGCCCTACAACAACAACATCACCATTCTCAGCTAAATATGCATTTTGTGGATCAATACCGCAGGATATTGCAATTTCACGATGTTTTTTGAGATGTCTATAAGTTCCATGCACAGGCAAAAAACTATCTGGTTTAACTGTTTCAATACATTTAATTAAATCCTCTTGATATCCATGTCCGCTAACATGAATAGAATTATTTTCTTTTGACGTAACTACTTTACAACCAATACGGGTAAATTGAGTTATTAAACTGTCAATTTGTTTTTCATTTCCTGGTATCATTCTAGATGAAAATATAATTGTATCATGTTCGCTAATTTTGAATTCATGAATATTATTCCAAGCAATACGATGTAACCCAGAAAATGACTCTCCTTGACTGCCAGTACAAATTAAACAAATTTCATTTCGTGGGAAGTTATTAATTTCGCTGATATCAATAAAAACATTATTATGAACATTAAGTAAACCTAATCGTCCTGCAATTTCTGTATTTTTTAATAATGATTTTCCTAAAAATACTACTTTTCTACCTGTCAAGTAAGCAGCTTCTAATATACTTTGCAGTCTCCAAATATTACTTGCAAAAGTAGCTATTAATACAACACCGTTCTCTTTTTCTAAATATTCTATGAATTGAGGTGAGACATCTGCTTCGCTAAGGTCTGTTCCGGTTTGGAAAGAGTTTGTACTGTCACTCATCATTAAAGTTACAGATTTTCCTTCAGTTACTTTTTTAATATTTTCGTGAGTCATTGTTTTTTCAGGAGGGTTTTTATCGATACGAAAATCACCCATGTGCAGCACATTACCTAATTTTGTTTCAATAAAAAATCCAGATGCCTGCGCAATACTATGGTTAACAGGAAAAATGGTCAATTTTATGTTTCTAAAATATACTGGTTCAAAATAATTCCATACATTAAATATGGCATCAAAAATTTCAGCTTCTTCAAATTTAGACTTTATTAATTCGATAGTAAATTCTGTTCCATAAATTGGTGCAGGAAATTTTTTATAAATAAAAGGGAGCGCTCCTATATGATCTTCATGACCATGTGTTATTAACCATGCTTCAGGTTGAATTTGATTTTCTTCTAAAAATTTTGTATCTGGTAGAATTAAGTCAACACCTACATGAGACGGATCTGGAAATAATGCACCACAATCAATAAAATAAAATTTATCTATGACATTTAAAATTGTCATATTCATCCCTATTTCACCACAGCCTCCAAGTGGGATGATTTTAAGAAAGTTAGAATCCATTTAAAATCCAATCATTTGTTCTTCGTAATAATAAACTGAAAAGGATAAGTAACGGTTACAAATCCATTTTTTGGTTTTGGAAAATTCCAGACCAAAAGTCTTGATTCAAGACAAGCTATCAAATTTTTATCAAAAATGCTTGATTCAACTACTGAAACATCGGCCGCTTTTCCTGTTTCAAGTATTTTCCAACTGATAGTCATATTTCCTTGCAAACCAGGATGTTTTCTAATTGCTGAATTGTAACATGATCTTATTTCTTCTTTTTTATTAAAAATAACGAAATCTACCATTTGTGTATCTATTGTTGCTTTAGGAGGAGGTAGTGGAGGAATTTTGAAAATACCAACTGAATAATATGCATTATGCATTAAGTTATTATATTGTAAATCATAATTAATATTATCATTTTTCTTTCTATAGTCAGATGGAATAATAAGACTGCTTTGAGATATCCAAATAATTGAATTCTTATTATTTTTATCCATTTTATACTTCTCTAACATTTTTTTTCTATATTCAGATTCTTCTGCAATAGCAGCCTCTCTTTCAGCATCTTTAAAGTTCTTAAATTCTGTTATAAATGATTTATCAGGTTGTGGTCCAATGACTTGACCAGTAGATGGAGGATCTACTATCCCTAACTTTCTTGCTTTATATTTTTCTGCATAAAACTCTTTAAGTATAGCATGTTCTTCATCTAAGTATTCGATTATTGCTTGGTCAGTTTTTTGTAATTGATCTATTCTTTTAAGCAAGACAGAATATTGTGATCCTCCATTTATTCCCGATACAGAACCTGAAAAAGTAGGATAAGTTTTCAAAAATGAAAAATATCTGTCAGCATCTTTAGCTGTTCTTTGAATTTCTAAATTTTTGTTATTTTCATATATAGATTTTTCCCAATTTTCTATTTTGCTGGAATTATCCACATAATCATGCGCATTTTGCAAAAATGGAATAACTGATTCAGATGTCTTTCCAATTTCAGCATTTTCCCATCTTTTCATCAGTTCAAAAATCCAAAAAATAGCTAATTTTTTATTATCATTTGCATCATATTTCGTTTTGTAAACAAAAGGAAGAAGCCTAATATTTTCTGGTGATATAATTTTTATTGCAATTTCATCAGGTAAATTAATTATTCCGGCATATGGCACAAGAGGTGCTTTTAATAACCAAAAAATCATTGGTAGAAAAGCAAGAGCAGTTGCTAATATACTTATTGGAATTACCTTTCTTTCAATTGGAATATCATATTCTGGCATTTGGAAAATAGTTCTTTCAAGTCCTGGTACTTTTGGAGAATATCTTATTGCATTTTCTTTTTCAATTTTAAAAGTGATATCAAAACCATTAAATAAAATTTTTCCTCTTGATCCATAATCTAATGAGATAACTAATGGATCTTCTATAGAAGTAAGTTGCAGTAACGAGCCTCGTGGTGATGTAAAATCTTTAAAATTTCCAAACTTATTTCCAGTAGATAAAAATCCATCAAGTCTCGGATCTAGTATTATATCAACTTTATTTCTACCTATTTTAAATAATACCATTTCGAGTAAAGTGCGGGCATATGGAATAAATAGATCACATTTTGGTTTGTCTCCAATTTTTATTTTTTTCATAAGTAATGAATCAATTCTTAATTTTTTTTCAACCTGTAACGCTCCAGTTTGAAAAACCTGAAGAAACAAAAATGTGTTTTGATTTAATATTTTTTTCTTGTTGGCTGGCATAAGTTACCTTTCAACAGCAATATCAAAGTCATCATATCCAAATTGAGAAAATACTTTCATTACATATTTAATATCTTGGAAAGATATTGTTCTGTCTGACCAAATTTTAACCCTTGAAATAGAAGGGTCTGGAACTCTAATTAATAATGCAGTTAGCATTATATTTTTTCTTTTATCTTCAAAATAATCAAGAAATTTTTGTCCATCTCTAGGCAAAGTGAATGACTTACCATTTTCAAAAATTATTCTTAAATTATTACTTTCTTGTTCATGGGAAAGATAAATAGTAATTGCAGAGCTTCTTTCACGAAGAAAAAAACCTTTTTGTAGTTTTTTGATTTTATCAAGATTACTATAAGCTTTAGAAGCAGATTCAAAAAGAAAAAATTCTTCTCTTATTTTTAGAGCTATAATAAAAATTGTCCAGCTTATAAAAGCAGCTATAGCTAAAGAAAACAAAAATTGTCTTGACATTAATTTATAACTTATAACTGTTACAGCTCTTTCTTCTTTCCAAACACCAAATTTTTTTGTTGCTAAAGTAAACATTAATTCCTCAATTATCTTTAAACATATCTAATAAAACTATAGATGGTGAATTTTTCTTATTCGAATAGTTAGAGTTTAAATTTTGTTGTTCTATTACTTCGTAAATTGTTTGTAATAATTCAACCGTTTTATTATTTGAGAATTCAGAATCAAACATTACACCTACAACAGAACTTGGAAAAATTTTACTTTTGTATTTATATGATCCTATTTTAGTTAGAAAATCATATTTCCAGTCTTTTCCTAAAATTAATAAATCATTGTTAGGTTGAGGGGCTATGACACTTTTTAAAGTACCAAAAAGAACATTATCACGGATAAAAACAAAAATAGGTGAATCATTAGATAAATATGTTTCATTTGCAATTGCTTTTATACGATTATTTTCAGTATTTAAAGTGCGAAGATTATAAAAAACAATTTTTCTATCATGTGTTTTAATCAGTTCTACAATAGTAAATAAAAACCCAATACCAATCGTTGTAATGAGTGCGAACCCCCAATATGTCCAAGAAAAACTAGATAATTTCTTCTTCGTCAGGAACCTCTTGTAGACCCGCATCGGCACTATCATCTTTTTTCCCTTTCGAATCCATTCTTTCGTGTCCGCCATCACCATCTAAATTATTTCGAGAAAAATTTTCTGTTTCTTCTTGATTAGTTGCGACTGCAGCTCCGCCCGTAAACATTGGTTGCATTTCTGGAGATAAAATATTTAGAACAACACATAAGCTGTGTTCCATTTCTGCTTCCAGTCTCCAAGCAATGGCATCTAAAATTCCAAATGGAACCATGAGTAAAACTGCCGAAACTAATGATATAGCTAGAGGAAGTAGAGCATGTGAAAGCCCATTTGAAAAAGCAAAACTTTTTAATCCAAGTTCTAGCCCTTCAACCATTCTAAAAGAGCTCCAAATACCTTGAACTGCAGCAATAGCTCCAAGCAATACACTTGCTGCTGCTAAATTTGGGAGTTGACTGATTCTTCTTCTCACTCTGGGAAAAAAACGCAGACTTTCTTCTGATACAGTAGCTCTAACTCGCATTGGATCATTTTCGTAAGCATCAATAGCTTTAAGAGTCAGCATAGGTACAGCTGTTTTTGAGGTTGCCTTAGTAAAATTTCTTGCTCTTTCCATGTCATTTGCTGCAAGCATTTTTTTTATCGTTGTATTAAATTTTTCAAAGTTAATACGATAGACGAATTGAAGAATAATAAATTTTTCAAAAATAATAATGTAGCCAACTGAGACAAAAGCTAAAATGATAAAAGGAATAATTTCACCATTTCGGTACATTAAAAAAATATCATTTAACATATACCTTCCTTATTTATCAAATGGAAACTCCAGCATAAAATCATTTTCATTCATACCTGTTAACTCATTTGGTCTATCTAAAAGCTGAATAAGTTCTTTTTGTGGATTAAATCCTGAGTCAAATGAATCCGTGTCATAATTAAATTTTGGCAAAGGAATATCAGCTAAGCTCGCTGGTTCTGCTTCTCCATCAATGGTGATTGAATTTTTCTCTTGATTTACTTGTGAAATTGCTGGTGAGTTTAAATAAAGTAACAAAACGAATAGATTTAATGTCATTAACAATTTACATGTTTTTATTTGCACATTTAATTTCATAGTTTTTATCTTCAAAAAAATGTATTTAATTATTGAATTGTGGTGTAATTAATCAAGAATATCAATAATAAAGTAAACATTATTTTGACTAATAAAAAGAGAAAATTTTGCCTGTCGGAAATTTTTTTGGGGGATGTGATTAATTAAAAGGTAAGTAAAAGAAAGAGATATATTTAGATATGATGCAGAATTTATTCTTCTTCATCATATATGATAATATCTTCCCAAGAGAATCCATTGGCTACCATAACAATTTCATATTCTTTCCCATCTTTTTCAATAAAATTTTCAGTGAAAAGGCACTCTTTTCCATCAATAGTAATAAAGTTTGGGACTTCATCTTCATCACTATGTCCAGCATTACGATATAAGTCGTCAATTTTTTCTCTTTCAACAAGATAATACTCACCTTTAACTGGTGACATTTTTACAAGAGTTTCTGATAAAGCCATGGCTTATCTCCTTAGGGCAGGTTAACAAACGAAATATAGGTTATTCTAATTAAAAGGAGGCGACAAGACGAAAATGAGAAAATTAAAAGATATTCTAAATCATAAAGACAATAATTTGCCTATTCCAGAACAAAAAAAGTTATTAAGAAAAATATTGCTTTTAGAAAGAGAACAATTATTTCATGAAACAAACGATGTAAATTGGGGAGCTAAGCAATTTTTTAGGGCATTAGAATTACTTAAAATTCCTGAAAAACAATTAAAAGAGCAATTGATTGCAAAAAAACTCTTTTTAGCATGTTATTTTCCAATTCGATTTGAACTGGATATTGCTAGATTTTCTGAAGAATATTGGCTATTTCCAGCTGTTCAAGAAGGAAAAGGACTTCTTTGGTTTCAATATGGAGATGGGAAAGAAAACTATATCAAAAATAAATATGGAATTTTAGAAAAAAAGAAAGAACATTGTTTTGAATACAATAGCTCTATGCCGCCAATGCTTTGTTTTGTTCCTGGATTAGCTGCCTCAAAAGAAGGATATCGTTTAGGATATGGCGGGGGATACTACGATAGATTTTTAAAAACGAATCGAGACCAAATTACAGCAATATTTTGTCTTCCCTCGGAAAGATTTTTAATAGATGATCTTCCAAAAGAAAGTTCTGATGAAAAAGTAGACTTAATTGTATGGTAATATTTTTTAAAAAACTAAAAATTTAAAATTTTTATGAGAATTAAACTCTAAATTAAACATTTCTAAAATTGAATATCTAATTTTAAAAAAGAGCAAAAAAATAAATTTAACTTTTCTAAAAATGTTTTTCTTTTTTTTAAAATTAAATATCTAAAATATTCTTCTAAAATATAATATATTTAATCCACATTAATCTTTATTAAATAGCTTACCAAAAATTAAAAATAAAAATATGTAAAAAATTTAAATAAAAATAAGAAAAAGTTTGACAATTAAAAAACTTTTTTGTAGTTTGGCTATTCAGTCAATACAAATAATATTATTATAATAGATACTCAATAATGAGGTAATTTTTATGAGTTTAAATGGCAAATATCTTGCAATTTTTTCTGTTTCTGCTTTTGCCGTTTCTTTTCTTTCTTCATGCGGAAAATCCAATAATTCAGCAAGTAATGCTGATGATAAATATTTATCTACTGAAAATTCTAACATTTTAAATGCAGGTGACACAGAAAGACATTGTACAGATTTATCAGATACAGCTAAAAATCCATTAGGAAAATATCAATGGCACTTGAAGAATACTGGACAAAAAGCTTTTGCCAGTTCACCAGGAACACCTGGTGAAGATATAAATGTTGATTCTGTTTTGAAAGATGATTGTATCAGTGGCCAAGGAGTTAGTGTTGCGGTTGTAGATTCTGGATTACAAATTGCCCATCCATCTTTAAAGAAAAATGTTGAAAATAATACTAAAGCAAGATCAATTAACTTTAGAGATAACCGCTTACTTGCTAATGATCCTTCACCTGTAGCTGATGATGATGATGATCATGGAACAATGGTAAGTGGAATTATAGCTATGCGTAGTAACTTGGGTTTTGGTGGGTCAGGAGTAGCTCCAAGAGCAAAACTTGCGGGTTACAATATTATTCAGGCTGAAGCTGGAGTGCAACAATTTCAAAATTTTGTTGATTCATTAGGTGGCTCAGATGACTCAAAAGGGAATGATATTTTCAATATGAGTTATGGTGACAACAATATTGAACAAATATCTGCAGATGATCCTATCACTTTAGGAGCACTAACAGCTTATAAATATGGAACGAGACATTTAAGAGATGGCAAAGGTGCTTTATATGTCAAAGCAGCTGGAAATGGATTTACAAAATTAGGAAGAGATCCTGCAAGTGTTGCTTCATGTTCAATGGCTGTTAAGTTAAAAGTATCATGTCAAGATTCAAATATGAACACAGACAATTCCATACCAGAAGTTATTACAGTTGGTGCGTTAAACGCGAATGGTAAGAAAACAAGTTATTCAACAACTGGTTCGTCTCTATGGATAAGTGCGCCTGGAGGTGAATTTGGATTTGATAAAGAGTGGGTTGATGAAAATTACCATAGATTTGGAAAAAATGTTGATTGGAAAGCTTTAAGACCAACTCTAGGTGAACCAGCTATAGTAACAACTGATGTGATGGGATCTAGATATGGAATGAGCAAAATTGTTAATTCCG
Source organism: Pigmentibacter ruber (assembly GCF_009792895.1). Taxonomy (NCBI): domain Bacteria; kingdom Pseudomonadati; phylum Bdellovibrionota; class Oligoflexia; order Silvanigrellales; family Silvanigrellaceae; genus Pigmentibacter; species Pigmentibacter ruber. Next base: position 53,150 of record NZ_WSSC01000003.1, on the reverse strand, counting down.
ATAGTGAATTTAGCCTTGATGATGTTTTCAATATAAGAAATTCATTTAATGCAGGTACTGCTACTGATGAAGCAGGAAATCTTTTAAATCCAAATTTTGATTATACAAATACAATGAATGGTACTTCTTCTGCAACTCCTGTTACTTCTGGAAGTTTAGCTTTAATTCTTGAAGCAAATCCAAATTTAACCTGGCGAGATGTGAAATATATAATTGCTAAAACAGCGACAAAAGTTGATAAAGATTTTGCAGGAGTAAAAATTAAATTAGGTAATCAAGATGAATATCAAGTGGAAGATGGTTGGACAACAAATGCAGCTGGATTTCATTTTTCCAACTGGTACGGATTTGGAAGAATTAATGTAGCAGAAGCTGTGAAGTTGGCTAAATATTATAATGTTAACTTAGGTAATTATGTTGAATTACCATGGCATCCTGCTAGAGGTTTTGCAACTTCAATTAGTGTTCCTGTAGGAGTAAAAGGAATTGTATATAATATTCCAACCGTAAATAAACCAAATAACATTAAAATTGAATCAGTAAGAGCAGAAGTATCTATTGATAGTGATTACGTTGGTGATGTTGGCATTGAATTAACTTCACCAAGTGGAACAAAAAGTATTATCTGGCATGTTGGAAATGCGTTTGCTGGAAATGGAAATTTAGTAAAAATGCCTATTCAAAGTAATGCATTTTATGGAGAAAATAGTTCAGGTAATTGGACTGTAAAAATTATAAATGCTGGATTAAATGCTAAAAATGTTACTTTTAAAGGAATTCGTTTACAATTTTCAGGTTCAAAACAACCTTTGTAAAAGAATTAATATGATAATAGTTTGATTTAAAAATATAAATTTAAGGAAAATGTTATGAAATCTAAGTCATTCTTATTCTTTGCTGGTTTGGTGTTAGTTTATTCTGGTAATTCATATTCAATTGATAATTCTCAAAACTCTTTTTCAAGCGAAATATCAATAACAGATGCTGAAAAATCAAAAGAAATTGATGAGAAGAAATTTATTGAAAGTGTCAAGAAAAATTTAACGGTTGAAGAAAACTTTGTTCAAGGTGGTATGAATTATACAATATTTAAAGGCTTAAAAGCTTCAACGGGTAAAGAAGATCTCAGAGATTTTTCAAATGATGATAATGCTGGGAAAAATTCTTTAGACATAAATGTGAGTGCTCCAAAGACAGTTTTACTTGATAAAGGCGAGTTTAGGATATATTTTGAAGGAAATGATTCTAAAAAATCGAAACAAAAAGTTTCAGCTGACAGAAAAATATCATCTAAAAATGACAGTATTGATTCAAAAAGTAATGACAATTTTAAAGTTGCTTTTAATAACAAAACTAAAAAATTTGCAGTTATTACTGGAAATATAATTATTAAAATAGATCCTGAAGTGAGTAAAATAAAAGTTCCAAATGGAAATTATAAAATTATAAAATCATATAAAAATATGGGGCTATATGTAATTAAATATCCGGAAAATATTCAGATTAAAGAGGCGACAGATAAGTTAAAAGCCTTAAATCCAGCAAGTATTACTGTTGATGGTGAAAAGAAATCTTCTATTAATGTAGAAGTTTTAGAAAACTTTAAAAAGCCAATGTAGTTAATTTATAGATTATTTCTCTCATAATTAATTTTTTGGAGTAAAAATGCAAATTAGATTTAAAAATATCGCATTGTTTTCTGCTTTAGTTATATCTACATTGTCATCATGTAAAAAAAATACTGATTCCAAAAATATTAATAATGAAGGAGAAAATGCAAAATCAGATGAAGAATCTAATTCAGATGATGAATCTTTTGCTAATGAATCGAAGGATAAATTTTGTACTGATCTTTTAGATGATGCTAATAATCCTTTAGGAAAATATCAATGGCACTTATATAATACAGGAAAGACTGCTTTTACAACCGATTATCCAAAAGCAGGTGAAGATATAAATGTCTATTCTGTTTTGAAAGATCAATGTCTTAGTGGAAAAGGTATATATGTTGGTGTTGTGGATTCTGGGTTAGAAATTAAACATCCATCATTGTCTCCAAATATAGATAATATCATTAATAAATCAAAAACATGGTCGATTAATTTTAGAAATAATGGTTTTGCAAAAAATGATCCTTCACCAACACATGATGATGATAGAGATCATGGAACAATGGTTTCTGGAATTATTGCCATGCGAAGTAATTTAGGATTTGGAGGCTCTGGAGTTGCGCCAAGAGCTCAATTATCTGGCTACAATACTATTACTCGAGAAGGACAAACATTTCAAAATTTTATGGATTCTTTAGGGGCATCTGATGCATCTAAGGGAAATGATATATTTAGTATGAGTTTTGGTTCGAATAATTTAAGACAGCTAAAGGAAGATGAGCCTTCTATAAAAGCTTCAATAGAATCATTTAAATTTGGTACAAAATCGTTAAGAAATGGTAAAGGTGCGATATACGTTAAAGCTGCAGGAAATGGTTACAATAGTCTTGGATTGGGTTCTGAATTAAGTTGTGAATCTGCAAATAAATTTAAACTATCTTGCCAAAATTCTAATATGAATTTTGAATCAACAATGGCTGAAGTTATTACTGTAGCTGCATTAAATGCGCAAGGAAAAAAATCATCTTATTCAACAACAGGTTCTTCTTTATGGATTAGTGCTCCAGGTGGGGAATTTGGTAAAAATAAAGCTTGGATAGAAGAAAAATTAAAAAATATTAACGAAACAATAGATTGGTCAAAATATAAGCCAACACTTGGAGAACCAGCAATATTCACTACAGATGTGTCTGGAAAAGAATATGGTGCGAGTAAGGTAATTGATTATAAAAAGAAGGATCCTATCTTACAAATAGGAAATTCTTTTAATGCTTGTGATATTATTGAAAATAAAGATGGTAATTATACTAACTCGATGAATGGTACTTCATCTGCAACTCCTGTTACTTCTGGTAGTATAGCTTTAATTTTAGAAGCAAATCCAGACTTGACGTGGCGTGATGTTAAGTACATTTTAGCTAAAACTGCAACTCAAGTTGATAAAGAATTTAATGGCGTAAATATTCAATTAGAAAACGGGAATAATTATCAAGCGGAATTAGGTTGGATTACCAATAAAGCAGGCTTTCATTTTTCTAATTGGTATGGATTTGGTAGAATTAATGTTGCAGAAGCTGTGAATTTAGCAAAAAATTATAATAATTCTTTAGGAAAGTACGTTGAAAATGATTGGGTAAAGCCAATAGGATCTAATTTTAATGAATTAATAAATCCAGGTGATTTAAAAGGATTTACATCTGAAATTGAAGTTAATAAAGAAGATTCGTTAAAAATAGAGAGTTTACAAGTAAGAGTTTCTGTCAGTAGCAAATATATCGGTGATATTAGTATAGAACTAGTAAGCCCTAGTGGAACAAAAAATATTATTTGGAATGCTGCTAATGCATTTTCAAAAAATGGAAATATGACTGACATGCAACTTCAATCAAATGCTTTTTATGGTGAGGAAAGCGTTGGTAAATGGAAATTAAGAATAATTAATACTGGAATTCACAAATTAGATGCAATTTTTAAAGGATGGAAATTAAAAGTTTCTGGACATTGAAGTAATTTAGCTTGAAATATTATGGAGATTATATGAAACTCAAAACAATTTTAACCACTATAAGTTTTTTCTTACCTTTAACTGCGCAGATTTGTGGTTATGCAAGTGATAAGATTTTAGAAAATAAAAGTATTGAAAAAGATATGAATAATGAAAAGAATTTAGATAACGAGAAAGAAGTGTTAAAAAAATTTAATAAAGGCGAAAGCTTTGTTCAAGGCGGAATAAAATATACAGTCTATCCTGATTTAGTAGCCAATTATGGCAAAAATAAAATCAAGGATACAAATGGTAGTATTGATGAAAAAAGTAATTTAGTATTCGCAACAAAAAATTTCACAATCCATAAAATTAAACAAACTAATTCTGCTGAAAATTATAGCTATACAAATAGCATAGTTTATAATGACTCAAATGAAAATTTTGGGATCCTTAGCGGAGTTATTATTGTCAAAACAAAAAATAAATCAGAATTTTTAGATAAATCCTTTGAAGTTGTGAAAAGATACCCAAATATTGGGTATTATTTAATAAAAATTCCAAAAAAGCTAACAATCAGTAAAACTTTAAGCATACTTCAAAAACTAAATTATGTTTCTGAAGCTAGTGTTGAAGTAATAGAGAATTTTAAAGAAACTCTTTAGTTTTCAGAAATTAGTAATTTCTTAAATTTTTATGGTAATCTTTTTTTATTGCTTTTAATTTGAAAATTAATAATTTAATTTTTTTAATTATTTAAATTATATAAAATATAAAAAATTAAAAGTAAATATAAAATAATTTTAATAATAAATGACCTTGATCATAAATTTTTTTTGTTCTATGAAAACACCCAGCTGTAAAAGCTTGATTTTGCGCAAATGAAATAAAATCAATTTAAAAATTAAATAATAGAGGTTTTGTTATGAAAAAATATATTTATTTGTCTTTATTTTCTGTGCTGTCTATACCATTGGTTATGAGTTGTAAACGTGGTGGATCTGGAGATCAAAATAGCTATACAGAGACTTATGATCCTGTTTCAGTTGGCCAAGTTCATGCAGCTTTAAGTGTAGAAAATAAAATCAAAATTGCAGAGACTTATGATAAAATAAAGGCAAATAAGTTTGTATTAAAAGGTACTTATCATGGCTGTTTCGGTAAGGAGGAAAATGAAGAGTGGAACCTAGAAGATTCTAGTAATGAAAGATTATTAATAAAAAAAGCAGATGAAAATTGTAAACTAAAAATAAAAGGTTTTTCTGTTAAAGAGAATAATTCTGTAATTGCAGAGTATAGCGCTTCTAGTGAAACTTCAAAGTTAACACAAAAATATTCTGATAATCCTATTATTTTCAATTTAAAATCAGGTTACACAGGATTTACATCGACAATTTACTCTGTTGCTAATATTACACCTGAAAATTTTTCTACTAATCCAAAAATTTCAATTGTTATAAGTGAAATATTTACAGAAATAAGTAATTATGAAAAAGCATTTAATGACGTTGAGATTTTTGTGCCTTCATTTGATCACAGTAAAAATATTTTAATTAATTTAGGGTCAATATATTCTGTTAACAATAATGCTTTTGAAGTCCATCATGATAAATCTAATAATTATACTCTATATCGTGGTAGCTATGTTTTTGAAAATAAGGCTAATCCAGCACAAGAGTATTTAGTTGTTGATTCTTCTGTCTCATTAAAAACTTATGAAGAAGTTGATGCATATTTTAAAAGCATAAAATTAAACTCAGATCAAAATATAAATAAAAAGATAAAAACAATTAGTAATTCAAGTGTAAATGTTACTATTAGTGCGGATGAGATTAGAAGAAATGGCAAAATTCCACAATTATTCCCTGCAAGTAGAAGTGTCAGTTTCAAAGTTATTTTTGCTAAATCGCTAGAAGTAGCTCCAAATTTTTATAGCTATTCTATTTATACAAATTTTATAAAAAAAGTAGGTAACTAATTACTTCTTCCAAAGTTGTTCTCTTAATTTTTTCCTTTGCAGAGCGGAATCATACCGCTCTTTTTGTTTTTCAGCAGTAATTTTAAGTTGAGGTATTTCTACAGATTTTCCATTTTCATCGACTGCAACCATTGTGATATAACTTGAAAGTACGTGGTTAACGACTCTTGTTTTTGTGTCTTCAGAAACAACTTTAATCCCAACTTCCATTGATGATCTGCCAGTAAAATTTATAGAAGCTAAAAATGAAACAAGTTCACCCACATGAATAGGGTGCCGAAAAAAAACTTGATCAACTGAAAGAGTAACAACATAGTGGCCTGAATATCTAGATGCACATACATACGCAACTTGATCTAACAATTTTAATATAGCCCCACCATGTACTTTTCCGGAAAAGTTTACCATATCTGGAGTCATTAAAACAGTCATTTGAATAGAAGTTTCATTTTCTAAAGCATTAGATTCAAGCATATATTTCTCCATGAGAGCTTTATACGTTAATTTTAGTATGCTTTTAAGTTCCTTGTAAACTAGTAACAAAAAAACAATCATTACTGCATAAATTATTTAATAATTTTATGGGAAATTTTTTCTCATTTAATGATTTAATTGACATTAAAGGAAGGTTTATATAATTAAACATATCTTTAAAATCATTGTGAAAAGCACCAGGAAAAAATATAAGATCATTTTCATTATTTATTTTTAATATATATTGTATCAATTTTAAAATATTATTTCTATTATTATAATAATTAGCATGGACTACATTTCTAAAATCATCTCCTTTATTTAGAAAGCTCGTTGCAACAATTTTTTCGTTTATTTCAGCTGTAAATAAAAGCATATTTTTAATTTTTAAAATTTCTTTAAATTCCAGATATGAAAGAATGGATTCAGAATGTTTAGAATTTAAAATTATGAAATTCCAAATTTTAGCTTTTAAATTTTCTGAAAGTTGTTCTAAATTCGAGTAATTTTTATAAATAATATTATTTAAACTATTTAGAGATTTAATATGACTATTTAAATTTAAATAATTTTCATAGTAGTTTTTATTTTCAATTGATTTACTAATGGGAGCTAAGTAAGTTTTACCAATTGAGACAAAACCAATTTTTGCATATAGTTGATTATTATCAGCAAAAAGCAAGAGGAAGTCAGCATGATTTTCTCTTGCTTTATTTTCAGCAAGTTGAATAGTTTGAAGAGCTAAACCTTGGTTTCTAAAATTAGGGTGTGTGCAAACACTTCCAATACAATATGCACTTATTCTTTGTTCACTATTAAAAGTAAAAGAAAGAGGAAATAAAGAGCAAAAAGAAACATTATCTTTATTTTTTTTTAAAAGGAATAAAAAATCTTTATAAACTTCTTTAAAAACTTGAGGAAAATTATTTAAATAATTTTTTGATTGAAAGCAGGCATTAGTCAGTTCTAGTAGGTCTTGGAAGTTGATGTTAAATTCTCGCTGTGCTTGTACACTAACATCAACTTGCGACATTTCCTTTTCCTTCGGATAAGGTACCTATTTTTTCGCCCATTTGAACTAAAGTTTCATATCCTTCTTTTGATGAATGGATAAGGTCACTATCGAAATTCATTATTCCATGTTCAAAGAAGAAAATACAAGTACTACCGCCAAATTTAAAGAAACCTTTTTCATCGCCTTTTTCAACTTGCATTCCTGGTCGATATGTTTGGACGATTGTACCAACGAATAATGCCCCAACTTCAAGAAGGAGAACTTTTCCAAATTGATCTGAATCTAATTCACAAATTGTTCTTTTATTTAAGCAATAGACAGGAATTTTTTGTTCTAAGGCATAAGGATTTACAGAGTGTAACAGACCAGGAATTGTTTTAGTAACACCAGCTTTACCAGAAACAGGAAAGTGAAATCTGTGGTAATCAGCAGGACAGAGTCTTAATACTCCGCATGATCCATTTTTGTATCTCTCAGCTAGGCTTTCATTTCCATTGAATAAATCTAGTAGTTTTATTGGTGCCCATTTTAAATATGAAATTGTGGTTTCGTCTATTTTTGGAAAGACTAGCAATCTCCCATCACCAGGAGAATTTATTCCATTAGGAGTTCTATTTATTGGTCTAGCTCTTGGATGAAGTTTTCGTGCAAAAAAATCATTAAAAGAATTATATTCCGAGATATCTTTATCTGATTCACTTACATTAATTTCCATTGAATTAACAAATTCTTCGATTTTATGTTTACTTGCTCCTGAGTCATTATAAGCACCATAAATGTTACTTAACCATTTATTTGTGAGAAATTTTTCAGTAAAAACTGCACCAGCAGAACTGCCATAAAAAACCTTCATAGCGTCTTCCCCATAAATTTTTTCTATGAACTTTTCACCATTTCCACGTTTAACAACTTCAATTTGTTTCGTAGTATTTCCCAAAATTGATTTTAACATTTCTGTCATCCCTGAATAGATTCTAATAAATTAATTGAATACCAACTCTTTACTATTAGTTTTCAACAAGTATCTTTCTACAATTTTACCGCCTTCAACTCCACTACCTGGTCCTAATTTTATAAGATGGCGAGCCTGTGTTTGAAATAGTTCATGATGTTCAACAACAACAAATGTATGCCCCTCACTACAAAGTTGCAATATTGATTGTAAAAGATTTCCGACATCTTTTTCCGATAAACCTCGAGTGGGTTCATCAAGTATACAAAATATTTTTTTTGATGATTTAGTTAATGCTGCGCAAAGACGTAATCTTTGAGCCTCACCTCCCGACATAGATGTAGTTGGAAGTCCTAAAGGAATATGTCCTAGACCGAGTTGGCAACATAAAGTTAAACTTTTTCCAAAACCTGGATATTTTCCAAGTAAATTTTTACATTCATGTAAAGTTGTTGTTAGCCATTCATTTATATTTTTTCCTTGCCATTTTATTTTTAGAACATCGGTTCTATATCTTGTGCCATCACAATCGGGACAAATTTTTTCTACTTCTCCAAGAAAAAATAAATCTTCTTGTATAACTCCTTTACCAGTGCAGTTTTCGCAAGCGCCAGCGCCATTAAAAGAAAAATCAGATAAAGTAAAATTATTTAATTTTGCATCTTTTGATTGGGCAAAGTTTTTTCTGATTAAATCCATTAAACCTAAAATTGTTGCAGGTACACTGGTAGAAGTTCGATGTAAAGCTTTTTGTTCAACACTTACAATTTCATAATTATCAATAAAATTTTTTGGTACTTTAATTTGATCCCATAAACCAATTTTTGTGTCTAAATCAATTGTAGAATTAAAGGATACATTAAAATTATATAATTTTTCTAATGCAGCATCTATACCATATTGTAACAAAGTGGTTTTTCCAGCTCCACTTGGTCCAGTAATTACGTTTAACTTCTGGAGAAAGATTTCAATATTTAAATTTAAACAATTTAGTGCTGAAAAATTCTTTAAATAAACAGAATTATTTTGTGAATAAATTTTTTCATTGTCTAATATTTCACGTTCAAAATTGTTTTCTAGATTGGTAAAAAATGAGTGCGGGATACCTTTATTTAGTTTCAATAAATATCCCCCATCCTCACCTCCATTTGGACCTAATTCATAAATAATATCTGCGGCGCATATTAATTCTTTATCATGTTCTACCATGATAATTGTATTTCCTAAGTCTCTTAATTCTTGTAAACAACTTATTAAATTAGGCATTTCTGCTTTTCCTAGGCCTATGCTAGGTTCATCTAAAACATATAGAGCGTCCGTCAGTCCGTTACCTATTACGCGAGTTAAAAGTACTCTTTGATATTCTCCTCCAGAAAGAGTTTTACATCTTCTAAAGAGTTGAGTAGAGCTTAATCCTAATCGATTTAATAAATTTACCTTTTTAAATACTTCATCATAAATATAAGATATTTGTTGTAAAATTTGAGTATATTTTTGTTCTGATTTAATTTGTATAAGCCAATTTAAAACTTGTTTTACTTCTAATTGAAATATTTCATGAAAGGCTTTTCCAAAACAAATAGCGTTTCTTCCTGCGAAGCCAATCCTAGCTCCTTCGCAGTCTGGACATAATATGTATTTTCTATATTTTGCGAGAAGGATTCTTGAAGTACTTTTATATTTTTCTTCTTCAAGTATTTCAAAAAAATCAGAAATTGAGATAAATTTATTATTAACTTTTTTATTGCTGTTTGAATTAGATTTTTGCCAAATTAATTTTTTTTGACTATCAGTTAAATTATTGTAAGAAGTATTAATATTGATATCGGTTTTTTTACAAAATTTTAATAACTCATCTTGAAGCCAGGAAAATGTATCAGAAGTCCAAGGTTTAATAGCACCTTCTGATAAAGATAATTCTTTGTTTGGTATAATTTTATTTTCATCTAAAACGGGAATATTGCCAAGACCTTGGCATTTTTTACATGCTCCTAAAACAGATTGCCAATCTAAATCACTTTGTTGAATTATTGAAGTTTGCTTATCACATTTTTTACAAAAAGGTTGGACATGAAATTTTTTACGATTATTTAATGTTAAATCATCTTCTAGAAGAAGAAGATTTATATAGTAAAATTTTGGTGAAAATTTTACTTGGGACCAAATTGTTTCAATTCTATTTTCTAACTCATTTAAGCTAGTATCTTTATATATTCTGTCCAATATAATATCTATTTGATTAGGATAAGTTTTGTTTATATTTGCAAATTCTTCAAGATCAACCATTTTATTATTTACTATAATTCTTGAATACCCTTCTATTATTAAATCTTCAATTGATTTTTTACTTAGAATTTCATATGGAACAGTTAGTAAAAATGAAGATTTTTTATTTTTAATAGAGTTTATGTATTGTAATAAATCTTTTGCCTGTTCTATAGAAACAGGAGAACCGCACTCAATGCAAGAAGGATCCATTAGTGAAATAAAGAGGGCACGAAAAGGTTCAGACAAGTCACATGCAGATGCTACCACACTTCTTGGGTCACTTGATTTATTGCTTTGCTTTAAAGCTATTGCTGCTGGAATATTATTAATTTCTTGGAATTCCCCTTGAGGTAATCCTTGCAGAAATTGTCTTTCATACGTACCTAATGTTTCTAAAAAACGTCTTTGTGATTCTGAATAAATAGTATCAAAAGCAAGACTGCTTTTACCACTGCCAGATACACCAGTTATCGCAATCCATTTTTTCAACGGAATATCTATGTCAATATTCTTTAAATTGTGAGTTTTTATTCCTCTACATTTTAATATACTATTATCAATATCCATATCAGTGCATCTTTTCATATGAAGACAATTATAACCTTTAAGAGATATTATAATCGTGTTTTCTAATACTTAAAAAATTGGTTATCCAAGGATCATTTAACGCAAGCAATTCTTCTTTTGTTCCTTTACCAACAATTCTACCATCTTTTAAAATAGCGACATTGCTAGCAAAACGAAAAGCAACATCAATATTGGATGTCACACTCACCATTGTTGTTCCAATACTGTTCCCAATATTGTGAATCATGTCTATGACGATTGTTGTTGTAACGGGGTCTAATCCTGCAGTTGGCTCATCAAGTAATGCGAGTTCGGGGTTTGTTATAAGTGCTCGAATAAATCCTACTCTTCTGCGCATACCGCCAGATAACTCGCTCGGCAATTTATCAGCTGCATGTGCAAGAAGAACTTGAGATAAGAAAAGTTTTGCCTTTTCTTCCTGCTCGGATTTAGAGAAATGAGTCATATTTTCCATGGCAAATAAAATGTTTTCTTTAACAGTCATAAAATCAAACAAGGCACCTTGTTGAAAAGCCATTCCCATTTTTTTAAATAGTTCAGATTTTTCCTCATCTTTTAAGTTATTTATAGTTTTACCTAATACTTGCACACTTCCAGATTGCGGTTTAATGATACCTAAGATAACCTTAAGAAGAGTGCTTTTCCCCGAACCACCAGGACCTAGGATGGTTAATGAGTCACCTTTTTGGATATTGAGGTTTAACTCTTGAAGAATAGGTTTATTAGGTAAAAAAGCATGATGTACGTTATGCAAAGAAACTATGTCAGAAGCCTGCACTCATCCTCCTATTATCAAAGTGAACTTGAGTTTAGGTTGAATTTTATTTCTTTGCAATATTAATATTGTGAAACATTTATATATATGTAAGTGTTTTTAATAAAGAGAACATTGAATGAAAAGTTTTATTTCAGTATTTTTAAAAATATCAAAATTTTTTTCTATTTTTTTTATCCTGGTATTTCTCAATTGTTTTGCTAATGAAGATGATGAAAAAATTAATGAGAAAAAGTCTTTAGTTAATTTAGGTAATAGTGAGAGTTTTTTTTCTCAGAAAAAAAATAAGTCTGAAATTTGTAGTTTTCTTAACAATAAATTAGTTACTTATGTTGATTTAATATATATCGTTAAAGATTGTAAATTATCATTATTAAAAGACGCTGAAGTATCAAATCAATTAATTCAAGATCAAAGAAAAAAAATTATCGCTCTTCCTGTGCATGTATATGCAATGCTTGAAATTGGTAAAGATTATAATTCTGATGATTATTACAGAGATTATTTAGCAAAAAATGCAGATTCTTTTCATATATTGTGCAATAAGTATGAAAAAGAAATTTTAACTTCTAATAATGAACAATTTTTTTACATTGAAGAATGTAAAAAAAGAGAATTTAATAAATTTAGTGATATAGAATTGTTTTTATCAAAAAGTAAACCAATTTATTCTGTAGATCAAAAAGTTTTAAACAGATTTAAACAAGGTAGTCCTATACAAGTTAATAAAAAAATAGATAATACTATTATTAAAGTTCCAGAAGAAGAGCAAATAGCTGATTTACCATCGGCCAAAGTTTTATGTGCTAAACTAGAAAGAAAGGTTGTAGCATTTCATGAGGGCTTTTTCTTTGTGCAAGATTGTAAGTTATTAACAATTTCTGATTTTAATATTGAAATTCAAAGAAAGGCTGATGAACTAGGAGGAATTAAAGAACTCACTGTAAAACAAGCTATTGGTTTGCCACAAATAGGGATAATAAAAAGTTCTGAGGTATTAAAAAAAATGCGTTAATCAGAAATTTGCAGGGAGCATTCTTATTATTATGCCACTTGTGATATTGTTATTTGGCCAACCTTTGATTGGTTGTAATCCACTTTGAAGCCAGTCATTTCCATATCCTATTGTGACTATTTGATTGCTTTCAATATTGTATAAATTTGCTAAATATTTTGAAACTGATTGAGCTCTTATTAAACTTTCAATTCTTAATTGCTCTCTATTTCCACTTGTGAGAATAAATGATTCAATCAAAATTCTGCCATTTAATTTTTTGAATTGGCTAAATTTTTCTTTTAAAATATCTTCTCCTTGTTTTGAAATTTCATATGAATATTGGTTTAAATCGCTACTAATAAAAAGATCTTGAAAAGGAATTTCCACTCTTGGGCTAATTGCAATTTTTCTATTGATATGCTTTTCTACTGGAAAGATAGCATCTCCTACCATAGGTTTCCAATATATATTACCTGAAGATATAAATTCAGCCGGAATTTTACCAAATTGTGTTTCGACGTCAGAAAAGCCTGAAATAAGAGCTTCGACAATGTTACCGTTTATTCCTGTTACATTTCCTTTTCCTACAAATACCCATTTTCCTGGTGGTAAACAACGCATTACTTGAACTTCTCCACCAACCGTAGGGCGTAAATATGCTGGGATTTCTTGTTCAGTATAAAAGTTCCAACCAATTTTATATTCACTATTTCCGATTAACTTTTCGACTATAGACAATTTTATTTGTTGTGGGTCAATTTCTTTTGGAGTGCATTCTTCGTTTGCGTAGGATTTATGTGTATAATATTCTCTTCTTGATAAAGGAGAATAAGGAAAAGCTTCAGGAAACTTGTAAGCAAAACTCATCGCATGTAGCATTAATGAATATAAGGCTACTAAGATTCTTAAGTATTGCAATTTTTTTTCATGCACGAATTGCATATATTTCCTTTCAAACCAAATTTTGGCTTGATTCCTTTCAAGCTTTTCGGCAACCTGCGGGTGCCGGAATGGGTAAGTTTTTTATGAGTCAAAAAGTTGAAATTAAAAAGGCATGAAAATGAGAAAAGTTGGCACTATTATTGACAATTTGCGGAGCGGTGAAAAGGCTCCGAATAGGCACGAAAACCCTTATCTAACAGAGGCTTTACAGCTATCAGAGTATTTACTTACTCAAGCAGAATTACAAAAAGTATTTCCAAACATATTTAAAGATATGCAAAAGCCTATAGTTGTCGAAGTAGGCTGTTACATGGGGAAAAATGTAATAGAACTAGCGCAAGGAAATAATAATATGAATTTTCTTGGGATAGATATTACATATAAGCGAGTAGTAAAATCTGCACGTAAGCTCAAACGGTTTGATATAAATAACGGAAAAATAGCAATTTGTGATGCAAGATACTTAATGAATGATCTCTTACCTGATCAATTTCTAGATGGAATTTGCGTTTTTTTTCCTGATCCTTGGCCAAAAGATCGGCATGAAAAAAATAGATTACTTAATCAACAGTTTATTCAGGTAGTGTATCAAAAGCTGAAACCTAATGGATTTTTTTGGTTTAAATCTGATCATCTAGTATATTTTACTCAAACTAATGATTTGTTACTAAAATCCGGGTTTGTCGCAGATGATTTTGATAACAATCAGCCTAGACCTCAGCCTGACAATATAATTGGGGGGCCTTATGAGACTGCTTTTCAAAAATTATTTATCAATAAAGGAATTCCATTTTATCAGCGTGTTTACTTAAAAATATAATAAGGACTCACAAAATGTTGAAGAATAACATTCTAGATAAAGGAGATTTAAAATCAAAGTTAGCACAAAGAACAGCTTTAATTGCGGCTCTTTGTGCAGCGGGTTTAGCTCTCGGTAAATTTTCTTTGTTTCTTTTATCAGGTTCTCTAGTAGTTGCTTTATCAGCTTGGGATAGTGCTATAGATATGCTTGTAAGTTTAATCAATAGAAAAATTGTTGCTTACTCAAGACTAGATGCTGATGATAATCATCCATATGGTCATGGGAGAGTAGAAAGTATAGCTGCACTTGGTCAAGGTTGCTTAATAACTGGGGGTGCTATAGGTATTATGGCTTCCAGTGGCAGACAAATTTATGATTATTTTTTTGAAAATATTAAAATACATTTTCATGCAAGTTGGAACCAAGTTATCTTTTTTGGTTTTGCAGCAGCGGTAAGTCTTTTTGTAACAAAATTATTAAAAAATAATGGAAAAAAATTAAATAGTCCTGCACTATTAGCTGATTCTGAACATTACAAAGTTGATTTAGTTACAAATCTAGCGAGTGGTTTAGCTATTATTTTTGTTATCTTAATAGGTAATTCTATATTAGATCCAATAATAGCATTTGTTTTTTCAATTTATATAATTTTTGGAGCTTTCGGTTTAATAAAAACCAGTATAAATGAATTAATGGATCATGATATTCTTGATGAAGTTAAGTTAAAAGCAAAAGAAATAATTAAAAAAACAGACAATAGAATTGAAGATATTCATAGATTCAGAGGAAGAAAAAGTGGTCACAAGTACTTCTTTGATTTTCATGTTACTCTTCCTGATGACTTATCATTTCATGAAGTCCATTTAATAATCGAAAAAATCGAAAAATCTCTCGAAGAATCTTTTGAAAGCGATGTTATTGTTCACGCTGATCCTAGTAGTGTTAGAATAAAAATATGAAAATAAAAAAAAATATTCAAGAATATTTTATTGAAAAAAAAATTGTTGCTTCAGCTTTATTTTCATTTGAAGACTTAAATAATAATCTTGATAAAGACAAAAAATTCTTTGAGTTTTGGTTAAATTCAGGCGCTCATGCAGATATGCATTTTCTGCAAAAGAATATACAGGTTAGAAAAGATCCTAATTTTGTTCTTGATAATTGTAAAACAGCATTAATATTTTTATTTCCTTATGCATATGGGCACAGAATTAGAGGAAAAATTGAAGATGAAAAATTAGATATTTTTAAATTTAATGATGATTCTATCTATAATAAGAAGTTAATTTCACGTTATGTATATGGAAAAGATTATCATAAAATATTAAAGAAGAAATTAAATGAAATTGCAAAAAATTTACAACTTTTTCTTGACTTAAAATTTAACTTTAGACCTGTTATTGATTCTATTCCTTTTTTTGATAGAGCACACGCAAGAGAGGCTGGCTTGGGTTTTATAGGTAAAAACACAATGTTAATCAGACCAGGGATGGGAAGTTTCTTTTTTATTGCAACATTACTAACAGACATACCAACACATGTATTGGCTGAAAGTGAAGATAAAAAATTGAATCCTATTATGAACTTAACTTGCGGAGAATGTACAAAGTGTTTAGATTCATGTCCAACTCAGGCACTTTTGCCTGATTTCTTTTTGGATGCAAAACGTTGTTTATCATATTTGTCGATAGAACACAGAGATACAGTGCCCCAAGAATATCTTCCTTACTTTAAGGATACAATTTATGGGTGTGATATTTGTCAAGAAGTCTGTCCATATAATTTTGTTACATCTGGGTTTCCTATCCTCAAAGAATTTTCTCAAGTGCATAGTCCTTTTTTAATGATTACTGCAAAAGAGGTTGCCTTGATGGATGAAAATCAATATGAAAAATGGTTTGGTGGAACAGCTGCAACACGCGCTAAATATTCTGGGTTAGTTAGAAATGCTTTATATCATCTTTATGCTACTTCTGATTCTGATTTAAGGAATATTTTATCTATGTTGGCAAAATCTGAAAATGAATTAATCCTTAAAACAGTTAGACAAATAGAAGGATTAATAATAAGTAGTAAATAGATAATTTGTTTATTTAGAAGGAACAAAAATGTATTTAAAAAATCTTATTTTAAGATTATTTGTGTTAAAAATATTTGTTACGTTTTTTTATGGCTGCCAATCATCAAAACTATTAAATGAAGGTATTCAAGAGGGATATGAAGCTATAAATCCAGCATCCATTATTGCTGTTCCAACATTTGTCTTACCCGATCCTTCAAAAATGGCTGTAATTGATCCTGCAATCATAAATACACACCAATTTATTCCTAAACTTGAAGCTAAAGTAATGGAAGCTTTTAAAGATCAACCAAATATAAATGGTTATTCTTTTACTGTTGTTAATAATGTTATTGTTAAAGAAAATTTAGATATATTGAAGAATATGAATCAAAGATTGATTGTTATTTCAAGTCGTTTTTCTTCAAGAGAATCAGTTGTTAGATCCATAATAACATCTTCATGTTTGAGTAGGAAAAATTTTGTAGAATTTTATTCCTATTGTGTTGCACCTGACAATGCATGGATATCTGAGCTAAATAAGTTAGCTTTAAAAGTATTAAATGCAGATACAGCTTTGCTTGTAATTTTGAAACATTTAGATTCTAATTCAGATAATGATATTTACACTCTAAATGGTGGAATTTCTCTTTTATTAGTTGATACGAATAATGGGAAATTAATTTGGGGTAAAGATAAATTTGTTACCTTAAAAAATCCGCCCGAGAAAAAATATTTTCCTTCGGTGGATGAATTATTAAATTCAATATTTAATGAAGATTTTTGGGATGGATTTCCTGGAAGAATACAAAAAACTAAGCCTAAGGTTTAAAATATTATTGGAGGATGTTGATGTCCAAGGAGAAAAAAAATTTATTACGAAAGTCAGATTTTTTAACAGCCTCTAGTGCTAATATTGAAGAAATATATTATCCATTACCTAATAATACAAAAGAGGAATATAAAGAAAAATTAGGTTCTCCTGGAGAGTTTCCTTTCACTAGAGGAATTCACAGCAAGATGTATAGAAGCAATTTGTGGACTATGCGTCAATATGCTGGGTTTGCTACTGCTGAAGAAAGCAATAAACGGTATAAGTATTTATTAGCACAGGGGCAGACTGGCTTAAGTGTTGCTTTTGATCTGCCAACACAAATTGGTTATGACTCCGATTGTCCAGAAGCGGCAGGAGAAGTTGGAAAAGTTGGTGTGGCGATAGATACCTTAGCGGATATGGAAATATTATTTGCTGATATTCCATTAGATCAAATTTCAACTTCTATGACAATAAATGCCTCTGCTGCTGTTTTGTTAGCACTTTATATTGCTGTTGCAGAAAAACAAGGTATTAAAAGTGATAAATTAAGAGGAACTATTCAAAATGATATATTAAAAGAATATATATCAAGAGGAACTTATATATACCCCCCAACTCAATCAATGCGAATAATTACTGATATCTTTTCTTACTGTAAGGAATCAGTTCCTTTATGGAATACTATCTCCATTAGCGGATATCACATACGTGAAGCTGGAAGTACTGCATCTGAAGAAGTTGGATTTACATTAGCTGATGGCATTGCATATGTTGAGGCAGCAATAAACTCTGGTTTAGATGTAGATGAATTTGCTCCAAGATTATCTTTCTTTTTCAATAGTTTTACTGATTTATTTGAAGAAGTGGGAAAATTTAGAGCTGCTAGAAGAATTTGGGCAAAAATTATGCGGGAAAGATTTCAAGCAAAGAACCCTAAAAGTTGGATGTTACGTTTTCATACTCAGACAGCAGGATCTACTCTAACAGCACAACAACCAGATAATAATATCGTAAGGGTAACAATACAAGCGTTAGCAGCTGTATTAGGTGGGACACAAAGTTTACATACAAATTCAAAAGATGAAGCATTAGCTTTACCAACAGAAGAATCAGCTAGAATTGCCTTAAGAACACAGCAAATTATTGCTTATGAAAGTGGTGTGGCGGAAACAGTGGATCCTTTGGCTGGTAGTTATTATGTTGAAGCAACAACTGATAGAATTGAAAAAGAAGCTCTTGATATCATCAAAAGAATTGATGAAATTGGTGGTATGGTAAAAGCAATTGAACAGGGTTTTGTCCAAGCTTCAATTCAAAAATCAGCATATAAATATCAACAAGACATTGAAAACCAAAGTAGAGTTATTGTTGGAGTCAATAAGTTTATTATTGAAGAAAAACCAGTGGAAAATCTCTTAAAAATAGATGATAGCGTGGAAAGAAATCAAGTTTCAAGACTAAAAAAAATAAAAAACTCTCGCGATCAGGTTGCCGTAAAAGAAGCATTAATTAAGTTAAAAAGAGCTGCACAGGGTACAGAAAATCTAATGCCATTTATTCTAAATGCTGTAAAAGTTTATGCAAGTATTGGTGAAATTTGTAATATTCTTCGCGAAGTATTTGGTGAATATAAGGAAAATATTATATTATGAGTAGTAAAGTTATTTTCTCTAAAGAAGAAAAAAAACATTATCCAGTTTTGAAAATAGATTATTCAAATAGAAAGAATATTCTTCGTCCATCATGGGACAATTATTTTATTGGTATTGCCGAAGCTGTTTCAAGAAGAAGTCATGATGGTGAAACTCAAGTAGGAGTAGTCATTGTAGATGAAAATAAAAGGATTTTAGCTACTGGTTATAATGGGTTCCCCCCAGGAAGTGATGATAAGAATCTCCCAAATCTTCGCCCAGATAAATATCCATTTATTGTACATGCAGAAATGAATGCCATTGCAGCCTCTCGGCAGGACTTACGAAATTCTTCTTTGTATTGTACTTTTAGTCCTTGTAGAGATTGCGCAAAGGCTATTATCACTGCCGGAATAAAAAGTGTTGTATTTCGGACTGCTTATAAAAATGAAGATTATGATTTTGTTATGAATTTTCTACGTTCCTGTGGTTTATCTGTGCGCCAGGCAGAGGAATAGTGTCCAAATTTTAGATCATTGCCTTCAGCAAAATTCTAGGGTAATGAGAAGCGTGCGGTGCACTTTTGTTAATATTTGTGGTGTAATAATTCATGATAAAACCTCTGCTCTGTTTGCTCTTGATAAGTGTTTTAATGAAAAATTGTTTCACTTATGCTTTAGAGAATCCAAGTTTTGTTCTTATAAATACTAGATCGAATGGAAACGATAACTCAGATTATAGATTACCAAGAGAAGAATTGCCGAAAAATTTTGAAAACTTTGATAAAATTTTAAAGGAATACAAAGGCAGTTATCAACCTTTGCAGTTGTTATTTATAGAAGAGCAACATATTTTTATCCCCAAAATGCTTATCAAATGTGAAGATAAGCTCTATTTCTTAACTGCAAATAAAAAGCTACAAAAATTAGGAAATGCAATTGACTTGCTTGCACCCATACTCGAACAATTTAAAAACTCGGTTGTAAAAGGTAATCTTATTGCTGCTTACTGGAAGAGTAAAGATTCACCTGTTGCTTTGATAAAAGATGAAAAAGGAATTCTTTATTCAGTAAATAAGGAATCTCGCCATGATATTTCTATTGCAACTCTAGGTTTAAGCTCCAGATAGTTCATTCCTTTTTTTAGATAAAAATAAAGTCTTGACACTTTCAAAGTGCTGTTTACTTTCCAGGTAAGGTTTTCGGGGGCAAACAGACCCTCAATATTCTAGTTCTTATTTATATGTGGTTTTCATCCACTCTTCTTTTTGGAGGTTCAATATGAAGATTCGTCCACTTTCAGATCGTATCTTGGTTAAGCGCGTTGCGGAAGAGACTAAAACTGCTGGCGGAATTCTTATTCCAGACAATGCAAAAGAAAAGCCAGTGGAAGCAACTGTTGTCGCAGTTGGTAATGGAAAAGTCCTAGCTGATGGGCAAGTGCGCCAAATAGACATCAAAGTTGGTGACAGAGTTTTATTTAGTAAGTACAGCGGTACTGAAATTAAAGTTGATGGTGAAGAACACCTTATTTTGCGTGAAGATGATGTTCTTGGCGTCATTGGTTAATTTTTAAATTAATTTGTAATATTAGGAGTTTAATATGTCAGTAAAAATGATCAATTTCGGTGAAGATGCACGTAAAAAAATTCTTGTTGGTGTAAATACTCTAGCTGATGCAGTGAAAGTTACAATGGGACCTAGAGGTCGTAATGTTGCTATTGATAAGTCTTTCGGCTCACCAAATGTAACGAAAGACGGCGTTACTGTAGCAAAAGAAATTGAATTAGAAGATAAATTTGAAAACATGGGCGCGCAAATGGTGAAAGAAGTTGCTTCTAAAACCTCAGATGTCGCTGGTGATGGTACAACAACTGCTACTGTATTGGCTCAAGCAATTTACCGTGAAGGTGTAAAATTAGTAGCAGCTGGTCACAATCCTATGGATTTAAAACGTGGTATTGATAAAGCTGTACTTGAAGTAACAGCTGAATTGAAAAAAATTAGTAAACCTATTTCTAGTCATAATGAAATTGCGCAAGTAGGTACAATTTCTGCAAACTCTGACACTACTATTGGCAACATTATTGCTGAAGCTATGCAAGAAGTTGGTAAGCAAGGTGTTATCCAGATTGAAGAAGCTAAAGGCATGGAAACAACTCTTGATGTTGTTAAGGGAATGCAATTTGATCGTGGGTACCTTTCAAATTATTTTGTAAATGATGCAGAAAGAATGGAAGTAAACTACGAAGATGCCTACGTTCTTATTTTTGATAAAAAACTTTCTTCTTTAAAAGATTTAGTTCCAATTCTAGAGAAAGTTGTACGTACTGGTAAACCGCTTTTAATTATTGCTGAAGATGTTGAAGGCGAAGCTCTAGCGGCTTTAGTTTTAAATCGTTTACGCGCAAATCTTAAAATTGTAGCTGTTAAAGCTCCAGGATTTGGTGACCGTCGTAAAGCAATGCTTGAAGACATTGCTATTTTAACTGGTGGCGTTGTCATTTCAGAAGAACTTGGAATGAAGTTAGAAACAACTACAATTGAACAACTTGGTGTTGCTAAACGTATCCGTTGCGACAAAGATAATACTACAATTATTGATGGCCAAGGCGATAAAACTCAAGTTGAAGCCAGAGTAAAACAAATTCAAAAGCAAATGGCTGATACAACATCAGATTATGATCGCGAAAAACTTCAAGAGCGTCTAGCAAAATTATCTGGTGGCGTTGCGGTAATCCGTGTTGGAGCTGCTACAGAAGCAGAAATGAAAGAAAAGAAAGCTCGTGTTGAAGATGCTTTACATGCAACTCGCGCAGCGGTTGAAGAAGGTATTGTTCCAGGGGGCGGTGTTGCTCTTATTCGCGCACAAAAGGTATTAGAAGCTCTACGTTCTAAAGTAATTAACGATGAACGTTTTGGTATTGATATTATTTCTCGTGCTACAGAAGAGCCACTTCGTCAAATTGTTGCTAATGGTGGTTATGAACCGTCAGTAGTTTTAAATAAAGTACGTGAAAACACTACTGTTAACTTTGGCTTTAATGCAAAAGAAGAACGTTATGAAGATATGGTTGCGGTTGGTATCATTGATCCAACTAAAGTAACACGTTCTGCTTTACAAAATGCTGCTTCAGTTGCTTCTTTATTATTAACTACTGAATGCATGATTGCTGAAAAACCAAAAGAAGAAAAAGCTCCTGCAATGCCTGCAGGCGGTGGCTACCCAGGAATGATGTAATAAAAGATAACAAATAATATCTTTAAAACCTATTTTTAGTAATAAAAATAGGTTTTTTTTAATAAAAGAACAATTTTTCACTTAAGCATTTTGCCTTAGATAATCTTATTTTTTCGAGTGTGAAAGAATTTAAATTAGAATACTTTATTCAATATTTTTGCTTAGAGTGTTGAAGATAAAAAATCTTTCAGTTCTTTTTTGAAAATTAAATCAAGTAATATTAATAGAGGTAGATATTAGTCGATAAAATAATCTATTTTATATTTTGTAATTAATTTTAAAATTGCTATCTTAAAATTTCCATTTTTTTGCAGTAATTAAGCTTTAAGTAGAGAGCCAAAATTAAAAATATTTCAGAATTTAATATAATTTTATTCTTACTAAATTTTTTATCATTAGGTTTGCTGATTTTAATTTTTTATTGTACAATTTTCTTATTGCAAAAATATTTTCATTTTCTGTCGTTAGTTCTCAACTTTTTTATAAGGAAGTAAACAATGGATAATTCTACTTTATTACAACACGTACTTGCTGCTGCAACTAAACCAGAACCTAAAACAATCAAAATTACAGTAGAGACAATAAAAACTCTTGAATCTACTATGTTACCTAACCAAGAAGTTGATCAAAAAGATGTTTAAGAAATACTTCCTAGCTTAAATCTAACTTGCCCTTTTCTGATTGGGTTTTTCCCCCTATTAAGTTACTGGGCATGATTCTCTCTTTTCTAATTTAATAATAACCTTTCTTATATTCAGGATGAACTGCATGTTCGATCTAGAAACGCTTCTTTCACCAATTACACTTGAAAATTTTTTTAAAGAGTTTTGGACTACTAAAGGTTTGGTACTTCGTGCACAAAACCCAGACCGTTTTCGTTCACTATTTTCATGGGATGATCTTAATTATCTTCTCAATTTTCATAAACTCCGCTTTCGCGATGATATTCGATTCGCAGCTCAAGGAAAAAAAAGACTTCTTGATGTTCCAGACACTCCGAGTGATTGGATCAAACACTGTCAGGAAGGCTATACGATGATCATCAGTCAATTACACGCAAGATTGCCAATAATTGCTTCACTAGCATCTAAAATAGAACAAGAAATAGGACATCGGACACAAGTAAATATGTATTGTTCTTGGCCTAATCAACAGGGTTTTGATTCTCATCATGATGATCATGAAGTCTTTATTTTGCAAATTGAAGGAACAAAAAAATGGTATGTTTCTAAAGGAACATATCCATATCCGTTGGATAAATATGGCAGACATTCAGTCGATACAGGGGAGCCTGAAGGAGCTCCCTATATAGAGACAGTACTGAACCGTGGAGATATTCTTTATATTCCGCGTGGTCATTGGCATCATGCTGTTGCTTGTCATGAACCCTCGTTGCACTTAACTGTTGGAATAACCTGTCGTACTGGTTTGTTCTGGTTAAAGTGGTTGGCTGATGAACTCATAAATGATCCACAGTGGAGAAAAAATTTACCTCCAGTTATTCATGGAGATAAAAAAGAACTTGCGAGTTATATTCGAAATCTTTTTAAGCAACTTGCTACTTTATCCACCGATGAACAACTTGTGCAAGCTTATCTTACAAATCATCAAGTTTCTCAGAGTTCTCGTAATCGAGAAGTTAGCTTGCCAAGCCAGTCAGGTTTTTATTCATCAATTGAAAAACAGAATACGAAACTAAGAAGGCCTAAATATCAAGCAGTCCAAATTGAATATGATTCACAACTAGGACAACATCGAATAACGGACGGAAGCAAAAAAATTTCCTTAGAAGGTGTTCCTGCAAAATTAATTGAAAATTTATTTAGTTCTGAATTTTTTACTCTTGCTGAAGCCGCAAGTTGGGCGCCTCATCTTGATATTGATAATGAAATAGCACCACTTCTGCGTCGGCTAGTAGAAGAAGGAATTTTTGTTGAGTGTTCAAATTTATGAAAATAGGATTAATTGAATTACAAATGCATTGCGAGGTTCTTGATAGCTTAATTCGACAATTAATTGATCTCAATCAAGAATTGATCGTATATACTAATTCATTTTGTCGTGAATCTGCTTCACTCGAAATATCTGATAAAGTGCAGTGGGTGTTGCAACCACTCAATTTCTCACAAATAGATTTTATTGAAAAATCTAAAGCATCTATTCATTCAAATGAACATGTTTTTATTATAACTCCGATTGATGCTTTGTGTGCGCTTTTATCTGAAGATAAACAGGGAGGCCCTATTTATCATTGCTTAGTGCACAATTTAAACACTTTTAGTTTTCCTGATGATAGTCGTCCCAGTGCAAATATTGCACGTTTAGTAAATCGTGGGGCTGCTAATATCATACTTCTTGATCGCTCGGACTATCAGTTGGATTCAAATAACTATAACCGTTCTCTTTATTTAGCCTACCCTCAATACAGATCAAAAATGTTTTTGCGGGAAGAAGTGCATTGTTGTATTCCAGGAAGAGTTTATGAGGGAAGGAACTATGAAGAAGTCTTAGTTGCTTTAACTCTAGCTTCAAAAAATTTAATTCGGCCTCTGCGGGTTGAATTTCTTGGAGAGAATACTTCAGAAAAACTCCAATCATACTTAAAAAATATAGGTTGGAAAATTCCACCTATGGTAGAAATTATTGAGCATAAGGCTTATATTCCCCAAGATAAATTTGATAAAACTCTATTTGAAACAGATTTTCTTTTATTACCAATTGCTGAATCCATTGTGCGTAATGGAGTAGTTGAAGTGCGTGGAAAAAGTTGCATAACAGGTAATGTTAATGATTTAGTGCGTTTTAGCCTGCCTGCGATTTTTCCTAACTATTATCCATTAAGTAACAATTTAAAAAATCTTGTAGAATTATATGACTCAACAGAATCAATGGCAGAACTTATCGTTGAATGGGTAAATTCAAGAGAATTTAATCATAAGAAACAAAATGCCGCACCAAATTTAGAAGCATTTCGTGAAGAATGTCAAATGGTTTTAAAATCAATTTTGCAAATAAATTAAAATTGAAATTTTTTAATCTTATTATTCATTTTTAAAAATTATTTAAATTTAGTTTATTTTAATAAAATGTAATAATATTTAATAAATTCTATCAGGTAAATAATTATTTAATTACCTGATAGAATTAAATGCCATATCTGCTTCATCGTCTAATTTTCTAGCGAGATCTTCTGCCTCATAGTATCTTTTTCTTAATTCAAAAAATTCACTTTTATTTTTTTTATCAGCATTTGCATATAATTTATAAGCTTTATCAACTAATTTATAAGCCGCATCAGCTTTTTTTCTTAGTTCTCTGGCATAATCAGCTTTGGAATTATTACTATAAATTGCAGCTGCAGATTTTGCATTTTCGGCAAATTTATAGGGAGGTGCGGCATTATATGTTGCATAATAAGCATTTTTCATAAGGATAAGTAAATTATAATTGATATAATATTTAACATATAGATCAACTCTAGTTGGATTTTCAGTGATCTCTTTTTTAATTTCGTTTATCTTACTTGTCATCAAGTTAATTTCTTCACCAATTCCTAAGTTTAAATTTTTAATTTCATTAAGTTGAAATATATCAAATCTTCCATTTTTAATATCACTTCTTATGTAGTGCTTAATAATTTCTTCATAATATTTAACTTTGTTTAAATTTTCGGTTTCTAAAAATGCTTTATTGTAAGATATTGCAATTTTTTTTCGAAATTCTTTAGATTTTTCCATTTCAAAATAATATATTTGATTATTATCACTAGAATATTCCTCTTTTAAAGTATCCTGAGTTTCATTTTTAGCTAAATTGTTAATTTTTGAATCTCTTAAATGTTCAGTATTGTTGTTTAAAATTATATTTCTATTGTATAATTTAGATTCTGTTGCAAATATTGGTGTAAAAGCTAAAGAACTAAAAATTATAAATAAATTTTTACTAATCATAAATTCTCCTAATAAAATTTCGTTTGTTTTTAAAAACAATAAAAACAATTTTTCTTTAATTTTTATATTTAAAAAAAGCAATATTATCTAGAATTTTAAAAATATTATTAGTAATTTAATATGAATATAAAAAGTATATAAATTTTTTAGCAAATATTCACAAGTTATACTTATTTTGTAATAATAATATTAGTGAAAAATGTTTAAAAATAATTTAACTAATATGAATATTTATTCTTTTTAAATATCTTTAAGTTATCTATCCAAAAAATTTTATTCTATTGTAATGGAAGCGAACTGCAATATTTGCTTTTATCATTTATAATATTAGAAGGATACTCTTTTTTGGGTAAAACAATATTTGGAGTTGTTTGAATAAAGTTATTGTTATGAATGATTTCAATGAAAGAAGCCTTCCAGCCTAATTTAGGTTTTTTTAAATATATAGAAATATATCTAGCATTGTTTTTTATGTGCAAGCTTTTTTCTTTATATTCAATTCCACAGGAGAATCGAAAATCTCTCTCTTGAGTATTTGTAGCTTCCCAAAGAGTAATTTTTTTAATATTTTTATTGAGTTTAATAACAATTCTGACATTTTCTCCGAATTTATCCTCATAAAATTTAAAATTTAATTTATTTATAGAAATATCTGAATTGATTAATTTGGCATATTGAGTAATTGCATCTTCAATAATACTCTTTTTTATGAAATGACTTGAATTAGGAATATAGCGAAAAATGTTTTCTCCAGGAATATCTTTATAACTATCATATATTGAATCTGGTAGGAAAAAATCATCTCCACTTGAGCTAATAATATATTTTGGAATTTCTAATCTTTTTTGTTTTACTGAATTTTTGTATGCAAGAGGGTCTTCAATTTGAATTAATGAATTAAAATTATCATTTTCTAAAAACTTATATAAGTTAATTTTATAGTAGGGATACAATGCAATAGGCCAGTGATTAGCATAAACTTTATTTAATTTCATAAATTGACTTTTCATATTGTAAATATCAATCACTATAGGTACTATAGCTTTTATTCTCTCATCAGAAATAGTTGCAAGCCAAGCAGCCCAGCCTCTTTTTGAAGCACCTGATAATATGAAACCACTGACATTATAATCTTTTGGTTGTAACTCAGTTTGAATCAAATCTAATGCGCGAACAATACTTACTGCCATAGGCAAATGGAGAGGCAATGTTTTATTCTCTATTGGATCATCAAGAAACATTTTCCAAGTATGTGCAACTAAATCATCTTCAAATAAATTAGCAATATTAGGAAAATTAATTGGTTGATTAGGAACCATAGTGAGTCTTGCAACAATTGAAGATGTATTTTTAGAAATATTTTCGAAAAATTCTTCATCTTTTTTATTCTTTATATCTGAATCTACGTAGACAATAGGTGTGGTATTTTTTAAATAAGATTTTGGAATAAAAATTTTTAAATTGTGCTTCCATTCTGAGTTTGGATAGCTTTCATTGATTGGATACTTTTGTGAGGTAAATTCATATTCAATAATTTCAATATCATCATTTAAATTTTCTGTACTAATTTTAGAGTAATTTAGTGAATATTTTGATGTTAACTGTTTTATACAATCAAAAGAATCAAGTTCTTTTGGGCAATAATCTTTTGCAATAGATTCTTTAGATAGCAACGTATGGAAAAGAATTATAAGTAAATATTTCATCCCTATCTTCATAATAGAATTAGCTCCTTATGATATTTTTCATTTAATATGTGGGAGGCATAACGAATTGTTACGAACTTTGAAAACTTACTTTGTAATAACAAAAATATCAATATAATTTTTAAAAATATTGAATTATAAAAGAAACGAAATTGTGAAACTAGTTTTAATAAATTAAATTTATATAGAATATTAAAATAATAATTATAGTAAAATTTTGAATCAATTTAAAAATGATCAATATCTTATCAATATCAATTAAATTCTTGACCTAGTACTAATTTAGTGAGACATGTCACTTTAAATTAAATATAAAATTTATTTCAATAATAAGGAATTATCATGCTTAATAATATAGTAAAAATTTCATTATCTTTTTTACTTTCAGGAAATATTTATGCTAGTATAAAGCATATTAATGGAAGCTTCTTTGATGATAATGGGGTAAAAATATTTTATCCATGTACGGGTGGAGGAGAGCCTTTAATAATCTATGGAAGTGCAAGTTCAACAATTGACTTAATAAGTTCCAAAAATAAAATTAAACCTATTTATATTAAAGAAGGTTTTAAATCAGAAAATCTTGAAGTCTCATTTTCAGCACAAAGCGATGAAACATCAAGCCAATTTTTAGTAATAAAAAGTGAAAATCCAGCGACATCAGGCCAATATGTAAGGTTTAACTTAGCAAAGATCAATGGAGATAAATTTTATGTGAATACTACTAATATAGCTTCAGTAGCAACAGAAAATGATAGTAAAATTGTAACGAACTATAATATTAATGTAGATAATTCGCTTACTATTTCAAGAATTTTGCCAATTAAAATGTATTCATTTCAACAAGATATTGGTGTGAATGTATTTAGAAATTTGAGTAACTTAGAAGTTCAGCAATTTGTTTGGGATCAAACTTTGCCTTGGACAGATTATTCTCATCCTAACTTATCTTCTATAATAAAGTTAAATTTTAAAGCAAAAGCAACAAGTGAAATTTCAACTTTCAATGGCTATGGGTACTGGGTTTGTGGAAATTGAAAATTTTATTTATTTTCTTTTTTGTGTTTCTTAAATAAGGAAAGATATTGTCCATATCCTTCCTTTTCAAGATTTGCTACAGGAATAAATTTTAATGCTGCTGAATTAATACAGTATCTTTTTTTCGTTGGCCCCGGGCCGTCATCAAAAACATGACCTAAATGTGAATTTCCAATTTTTGATTTGACTTCAGTTCTTGTTTCATGAACTAAAGATTTATCTTCTTTAAATTGCAAAAATTTATTATCTATTGGTTTAGTAAAGCTAGGCCATCCCGTGCCTGAATCATATTTATCTAGAGAGCTAAATAAAGGCTCTCCTGTGACAACATCTACATAAATTCCATCTTCCTTGTTGTTCCAAAATTCATTTTTAAATGGAGCCTCTGTCCCATTATTTTGAGTTACTTCTTTTTGAATAGGTGAAAGTTCTTTTATTTTTTTGCTTTTATCGACATTTTCATATTTTGAATCTGTTTTATCCGCCATAGCATACCCAACCATTAAAAAGAAAGCTAAAAAAGAAAAAATTATTCTTCGATAATCTATCATTTTTTTAATTCCTATAGTTCATAATAATTTTTTATTATAGCATTATTATGTAAGAATTTAATATCAAAAAAATGACTTTTATGTATTTTTTATTAAAAGGAAAAAAATAAAATTTTTGGGCTATAAAAATTTTTTTAAAAAGATAAATAAAAATTATTTTTTAAATAACAATTTTAAATAGTAATATTCTTTTATATGTGATAATTAGAAAAGACAAGATTAAAAATTGAAATGGAGGCATAATGAACAAAGAAAAAAATAATGGCAATTCAAAAGTATATTTTGATTGTAATGCTACAGCTCCAATTTTAAAAGAAGCTTGTCAAGCTGCTCTTTGGTCAATGGAAAGAGTATATGCAAATCCCAGTAGCTCACATATAGCTGGCGCAGAAGCAAAATTAATTTTGGAAGAATCGCGAATTCAAGCAAGCAAATTGTTGAATGTTAAACCTACAGAAATTTATTTTACTAGTGGAGCAACAGAAGCAATTCAAATATCAGTACTTTCTGTTTTGAATTGGATAAAAGATCAAATAAAAGATGAACCTTCTTTTCTAAATAAAAAAATATTAATTTCAAAAACAGAACATAAAGCTGTATATAATTCAATAATACATTGGAAGAAAATATTAGGTGTAAATCTTGAGGTTGTTCAAATCGGTGTGAATAGTAAGGGGCATATAAGTCTAGATGAAATACAAGAGCATATAAATGATACTGTTTTTTTATGTACTATGGCAGTAAATAATGAAACTGGATTAATAACAAATTTAAAAGAGATTGAAAAAGTAATAAGAAGTTCTGCTAGTAAAGTATTTTGGTTAGTAGATTGTGTTCAAGCGCTTGGAAAAATTTCATTAAATTTTAATGACTTAAGTGTTGATTATGCCACTTTTAGTGGCCATAAGGTGCATGCTCCAAAAGGAATTGGATTTTTATATTTGAGAGAAAAAGCTCCACAATGTTCATTAATTGTTGGTGGTGGACAGGAAAGAGGGATTCGAGCAGGGACAGAAAACCATCCAGGTATTGCTGCTATTGGTGTTATTTTAGAGAAATTAAATAAAATAAAAGATGGATGTTTAGACGCAAATTTTAAAACTAATCAAGAATTATTTCACTTTAGAAGTTTACTATTAAATTCTTTAGTAGAAGCTTTTCCCGCAATAGAAATAAATACTGATTTAGAAAATTCTGTGGCCACAACTTTGAACTTTTCTGTATATGGATTTACTTCAAAAGAATTAATGCGAGTATTCGATGCTGCTGGAGTAAGTTTAAGCGGAGGTTCTGCTTGTAATTCGAAATCCCTTGACTACAGTCATGTTTTAGAAGCAATGAATTTACCTGAGTGGAGAAAAGCCTCAGCTATAAGACTTTCTTTTGGATTAACTACATCGCAAGAAGAAATTTTTCTTGGAATAAAAAATATTCAAGCTGCTGGAAAGGCATTAAAAAACTCATGTCTTAATTTAGCATGCAAAATAATTGATGATTCCATTGATAATAATTCCGAAGATTCTCTAATTCATGGCATAACTCAACTAGAATATGATTCTTCAAATACTTGGTTAATTTCTGATATAAATACAAGATTTTGTGTTATTATTGATCCAACATTTGAAAGTATTGACAGATTAATAAGTCTTATAAAATGTAAAAATTTAAATATTCAAGCAGTTTTAGATACCCATTCACATGCTGATCACGTTTCTGCAAGATCGTGTTTATTAGAAAAGCTTTTATTAAAAAATGATGCATGTGATGAATTAGGGTGGAACTCTGAATCGAATATTTTAAATTTTAATTCAAGTACTTGGGAAATTGAACGACTTGAAACACCTGGACATACTTTGGATAGTGTAAGTTATTTTTTAAAAAATAAATCTTCATTGGATGAAAAAATTGAATGTGTTTTTATAGGTGATACTGTTTTGATAGGAGGTTTAGGTAGAACTGATTTTAGTATTAGTGATAGTAAATTATTTTATGATACAATTAAAAATCTTGATAAAAAATTGCATGATAATACTATTCTTTGTCCTGCGCATGATTATAGCCAATCTATTGTAACAACATGGGGAACAGAAAAAAGAAATAATATTTTATTAAAGAAATTATTTGATCCATTGAATTGTATGAGTGAAAAAGAATTTTTTGCAGAAAAAAAACTGATAGATTCTCAATTACTTGAAACAAACTTGCAAGGAAAATTAGTTTGTGGAACAATTAGTAATTCTGTATTAACAGATAAAAGTTTACCAACAATATCAATTGAAGATTTAGATGCAAGTGTTTTTGAAATTATAGATATTAGAGAAAATGCAGAGTCAATTCTTTTTAAAAACTGGAATGTTTTAAATTTTATAAATCCGCCCAAAAATATTCCTCTCACTAAAATAGTAAATTTCTTTAATTACTTAATTAATGAAGAAAATAAAAATAAACCTATTGCTTTACTATGTTCTACAGGAAATCGTTCATTAGCAATTGCAAAAAGCTTGAGAAGAATTGGGATAAAAAATGTTTGGAGTATTAGTGGCGGATTAGCTTTATCGCAACTAAAATATGACAATTTATATAATTTTTAATAATACAGCGGATAAAGAAGTAATGAGGCATCTATGAATAATTTAGAAAATTTTTTAATAGAACCAGGTAAATTATGTATCTCAAATTTAAAGAATATTTATTTTGGGAAATATGAAAGTTATGTTCTTTGTAACGAAACAAAAAGAACTATGCAGCAATCAGTTGATAATGTAAAAAAATTGCTAAGTAATGAAAATGTTAAAAGCGTGTATGGTGTCAACACTGGATTTGGTAAATTAGCATCTACCAGAATAGAGTTACAAGATCTAACAACATTACAGCACAACTTAATAAAATCGCATTGTACTGGAGTTGGAGAATTTTTTGATGATTCATTTGTGAGATTAATTGCGATCCTAAAAGTTGCTAGTCTTGCGCGAGGATATTCTGGTATTCGATTCGAAGTTTTGAACTCACTTCTAACATTAATCAATAAAGAATACTATCCATGTATTCCAATTAAAGGTTCTGTTGGAGCTTCTGGCGATTTAGCTCCTTTAGCCCATTTGGTAGCACCGTTAATTGGAATAGGGACTGTTAGAAAAAATGGGAAAATAATTTCTGCAATTCAAGCATTAGATGAATGCAAACTTGATAAGCTAGAAATGCAACCATTAGAAGGACTATCATTACTAAATGGAACTCAAGTCTCAACTGCGATTGCATTAGTTTCTTTATTTAAATTACAAACAGTTATGTCAGCGTGTTTAGAAGCTAGTGCTTTTTCACTCATAGCCATTGAAGGCAACACTCAACCTTTTGATAAGAGGATTCACGAATTAAGAGGTCATCATGGGCAAATGCATGTTGCTGAAAAAATGCGAAATCTGCTTTTAGAAGGAATTGGAAATGATTATTTAAATAAATCGGGAAGAATACAGGACCCTTATTCATTTAGATGTCTTCCACAAGTATTAGGGGCTTGTTTTGAGCAAATTAGCTCGATTGAGAAAACCTTAGAAATAGAAGCAAATGCAGTTACAAATAATCCAATTTCACTTTTTGAGACAAATGAGTTTCTTTCTGGTGGAAATTTTCATGCAGAACCAGTTGCAATTGCAGCTGATATTTTAGCAATTATATCTACAGAAATTGCCTCACTATCTGAAAGAAGGATTTCTATTTTGTTGGATTCAAATTTAAGTGGACTCCCTCCTTTTTTAGTTAATAATAGTGGATTAAATTCAGGATTTATGATAGCTCAAGTAACTGCTGCGGCATTGGTTAGTGAAAATAAATCAAAATCATTTCCATGTTCAGTAGATAGTATTCCAACTTCTGCTAATCAGGAAGATCATGTAAGTATGGCAACTCATGCTGCATACAGACTTTTAGAAATGACTGAAAATACTGCTTATGTCGTAGCAATTGAGTTTTTAGCTGCATTACAAGCATGTGATTTAAGAAAAATTAAAGGTTTTTCTGGTAAACTTTTGCATGTTTATAAAGAGTTAAGAGCAAAGATTGAATTTTATGAAAATGATAGATTTTTTTCTGATGATATTAAAATTGCTAAAGAATACATTTTTGAAAATTACAGGTAAAATGTGAGTTTCTCTTCTCCTGCTAGAATATATACTATAAAAATCCCTTTTTTAAAAGATAATCCTTTTCGTAAAAATTGTGATATTGAATTTAATAAATTTATGTATAATATTATATATAAAAATAATTTTAATGAATATATTACTGATGATAATGTTATAAAATCTGAAAAATTTTTATTTTTTAATGATTCAATTAGATATTTAATGACAAGAGTTTTTATTAAAAAAATACTATCTAAGGAATTAAATTTAAGTCATGATTTAATTCAATTTTCTTATGGTAAATATAAAAAACCATTTTTAAATTTAAATAATTTTAAAAAAAATATCTATTTTAATGTATCTCATTCTAGAGAATATATAGCAATAGCAACGTCTTTTATTGGTGAAATTGGGATAGATATTGAATATAAAGATTTTTCAATTAATTTTGATTTAATGAAATCACAATTTTTTTCTGATTTTGAGGAAAAATATTTTAACCAGTTAGAAAAAGAA
Organism: Pigmentibacter ruber; assembly: GCF_009792895.1. Lineage (NCBI taxonomy): Bacteria > Pseudomonadati > Bdellovibrionota > Oligoflexia > Silvanigrellales > Silvanigrellaceae > Pigmentibacter > Pigmentibacter ruber. The sequence goes on along the minus strand of NZ_WSSC01000003.1, from coordinate 19,136 downwards.
AATGACAAAGTAAACTACTTTTATCGAATTTGGTCATTGAAAGAAGCTATTTTAAAAGGAATTGGAGTTGGGCTTTTTTATTCACCAAATTTATTAAGCGTTTTGAGTAGTAATTCCTTGCAAACAAAAATAATAAATTTATCTGCTTGTGATCAAGAAGAGAATTTTTCTAGCTGGATTAACTACATAATAGATTTTAATGATTCATATGCCTTGGCCTTTTCTCACAAAGGTGAGCTGCAAAAATATGAAACAATTTATTTGGATTATTCAAATTAATCAACAAATTTACTATCTTTTTTAATATCATTAGGAATATTTATATTAAATTTTTTAACTTCCTGTTTACTAAAAAGATATACCCCTTCTTGCAAATAAATAGGGAAAAGTGAGCTTGGCAGAAGATTTGGACTAGCTAGAAGTTTTTCTGCTACTTCAGCTGCTGCTTTTCCTTGAGTATATCCAGTCAAAACTAGGCCTCCTAGTGCTTTATTTTTGCCCACTGCAAAATCCCAAAATGCAAACAATGGTAGTTTTGAGTTTTGAGAGGTCCAAGTAATAGTTTTTTCAGCATCCACATTTTTGCCTTTTTCATCAGTGATACTTTGATAAAGACCTGTGATAATTGCATCATATTTTTTTGGTGCATCGATAACATGTTTTTGCCATTCATTAAAAGTTTTATTTAAAAATATATCATAATTTATTCCACTAAAAACAACAGAAGGTTTACTTGAGAAAAAATCTTCATGAACTATTTCAGATGTTCTATCGCTATCAAACATAATGAGAACATTTTTTGCATTTGGAATAATTTCTTTTATGAATAGGGCAGATCTTCGCATTAAAGGTCTTTCTAAAATTCCAGTAAAATATTTAGGGTCATTTTCAAAATATACTCTGGGATTATTGTTGATTCCTAAATATACGGAACGAATTTTATTACTTTCTAGATGTGGTCCGACAAATTTTAGTGCAGCATCATCGCCAAGTATAACTAAAACTGGTTTTATTTGTTGAATTAATTCCCAAGCTTTTAGTCCCATTTTTTCATGGTCTGATTTTGGAATTCTTTTAGTATCCATTTCAAAAAAAGTGAGCTTATATTTTTTCCCAAGCCTTTCTGATAAAGCTTTGGAGTAATCAGCATCCCACTTGAAACTTTTACTGTAGCTTTCGATAATAACAATATCTTTGGAAGACGAAAAAGCATTTATAAAAGTAATAATACCAAACAAAGCTATACAGAATTTAATAAAGATATTTTTCATGTAAAACTCCAATTTAAATTAATATAATTTTATGTTTTTAAATTGATCTTTTACAAGAAAATTAGACTTGCCAAAATTTTGGCTTATATACATTCTGAAATTATTTTATATGGATCTCAAAATTTTTGAAATCTTTTTCTTCTACGAAATATTTGGGTTTCAAATTTGAAATAACGAGTTCTAAATCATTTTTTAAACCAACACACCAAACAAACGCTTGTGTATCTTTACTTACCACTCCAGTTTGCTTTATTATAACTTTTTTTACAGAAATAAATTCATGCAAATGTTTTTCAAAGTGTTTAGCTGTTCCTAATGCAGAAGCACCATAATAATCCCAAATACAAGCAAGCATAATACTTTCTCCCAAATATTATCCTATATATTCTGCGCCATTCATATATTTTTGCAGAGCTTTGGGAATTTTTATTCTACCATCAGGGGTTTGATGATTTTCAATTAGAGGGATAAGAACTCTTGGAGTTGCCACAGCTGTATTATTTAAAGTAAAACAAAACTGAGTTTTGCCATTAGAGTCTTTTGTTCTAATTTTCAAACGCCTTGCTTGAAAATCATAAAAACTTGAGCAACTATGTGTTTCGCCATAATTATTGCGACTTGGCATCCAGGTTTCTACATCATTTTTTTTCACCTGGCCTTGTCCTAAATCTCCAGTACAAACTTGCACAACTCTATAAGGTAGCTCAAGTAACTGAAGAAGGTCTTCAGCATTTTTTAACAATTCGGCATGCAATTTATCACTTTTTTCTATATTTGGTTCACAAATGATCACCTGTTCGATTTTTTGAAACTGATGAACTCGATAAAGACCTTTTGTGTCTTTCCCTGCCGCTCCGGCTTCCCTTCTAAAACAGGTAGACCAAGCGCAATATTTTACTGGTAGACTTGGTTCATCCAAAATTTCATTCTGATGATAACTTGCTAAGGGGACTTCAGAAGTACCAACAAGCCACATATCATCTTTTTCTACAAAATAAGCTTGATCAGCACCTCCAGGAAGATAACCCGTTCCTTCCATAGCAGAGGTTCTTACAAGTACTGGGACTGATAATTGTTTGTATCCTCTAGATTTTAATAAATCTAATGCTAATGAATGAACCGCTCTTTCAAGCTCAGCTCCTGCACCAAGTAAAAAATAACTTCTACTTCCAGCTATATTTGCCCCCCGTTCAAAATCAATAATTCCTAGAGATTTTCCAAGTTCGATATGGTCTTTTATTTGAAATGAAAACTGAGGAATGCTACCTACTTTTCTAATTTCAACGTTATCAACATCTGAAGCGCCTAGTGGGGTATCTGAAGAAGGAATACTTGGAATAGTTAGCAAAAGCTTTTCAAAATCAGCTTCTATTTCTCTTAAATTCTTCTCAGCTTCTTCCAGCAAAGGACTCATTTTTCTCATTTCAGCTACTAGAGCTTCTCTTTCTTCTTTGCTTTTTGCCTTTTTAACAGCATCTGATCCGGTATTTCTTTTACTTCTTAATTCTTCAGTTTCTTTAATTAATTGAAGCCTTTTCTCATATAACTCTTTGAAATAGTTTGGATTAAAATCAAAGCGTTTATTTTTTGCTGCAATAGCGATCTCTTCTAAATTGTCTCTAATAAATTTTGGATCAAGCATAATAAGCCTTTCTTGTAGTAAAGCCTTTACGCTGCTCATTCTTATAAAGAGGTAAAGACTTTTCAAGTGCCAAATGCTTATATTCAAAATTTTTATTGTTGACCACTGCTTTTCGGTGTTTAAACTCTTAACGATCACAGTTTAGATCGTGAAAGATAATCTAGATGAGGGAATAAAATATGTTAAAACACAATAAAATAAGTTACACGGCTGAAGAAGTTCAATCTGGAGAAACAACTTCTGATTCTCATAAAAATGACCAAAATGACCAAAATGACCAAAATGAAGAAAATGCTTCAGAAGTATTAGGTGAAGAAGCAGAAAAAATCGCAGCTTTGGAAGCTGAATGTGCATCTACTCAGGCTAAACTAGCTGAAACTCATGATAGAATGCTTCGCATTGCAGCTGATTTCGAAAATACAAGAAAACGTATGGAGAAAGAAAAGCAAGATACTAGGCTTTATGCAATCCAAGAATTTGCAAAAGATCTCCTTCCTGTCATTGACGCCTTTGATAAGGCAATGTCTGCCATTGAAAATTCTCAAATAAACTTTGAAACTGAAGAAGGGAAAAAGGTAGCAGGAATAGTAGAGGGCGTTCAGCTTGTTTCAAAAGTATTTCAAGATACAGTTAAAAAGCATGGAATTGAAAAATTGCCAGGTAAAAATGCTCCGTTTAACCCTGCATATCATAACGCAATCGCAAAAGTGGTAGACTCAACATATGCTCAGGAAACTGTGATTGATGAATTTATGGCTGGCTATAAAATTGGTGATAGAATCTTACGTACGGCAATGGTCAGAGTTGGTGCTCCTGACTAGTAATGCATTTTTTGTTTCTTTTTTGCTTTTCCCAATTTTTGTTTTTGCTCAAGTCTCATCTTTTGAAAAAGCTGAGACTTTTTTTTATAATAAAGATTTTCAACAAGCTACTTTGTTTTATAAAAATGTTATTTCAAATGATTATTCGCCTAGAAAAGAAATAGCACTTTCAAAATGTAGAATGGCATTAATAAATAATAATAATTCTAATATAGATTTAAATTTAAAATATTTGGAAGAAGCATTATCTGAAGATCTTCTTCCTTCTGCTATGAATTCAGTTTGTTCATATGCTCTACTGCAATTATATTATATTAAAAGTGATTTTAAAAATGCTTTAGTCTTGATAAAAAAAATTGGTATACCAAGTTTACAACCACAATATTTAGCAAAATATTTAGCAATATCTTCAGAAATATCAAGAATTTCATTAAATAAAGAACAGGAAAAAAAATTCTTGAACCAATTACAAGTATTAATGAAAAAAAATAATTTTCAAGAAATAAATATTTTAAATAATTCAAATAGAAGTATTAAAATAGAAGATATTGAATCTAGACTATCTGTTTTAAATTTTGATAGTAATATTGAAGATGAATTTCAAAGTAGTTTTATTGAAAATGTTTTGCTTGCTAAAATAAAAGATGGAGATTTACCTGTTGCTCTTGAATTATTAGAGAAAAATATTATAGCAAATAAAGATAGTTTATTAGTAAATTTTGGATTAAATATATCAAATGATAAAATTAGAACTAGGATAATAAAATTAATTAGCGATGATCCATTAGAAATGAGAGTAGGGATAATTTTACCATTAAGTAAAAATAGGCAAGAAAGTAATCAAAATATTTTACGCTCTGTTTCAAGTTTCTTAGCATCTCCAGCTGTAATTGGGGTAAAATATAATATCTTTATAACTGAAGCAAATCTTGATGAAGGAAGTCTATCTGAAGCGGCTGAAAAATTAATTTTTAATGATTTAGTTCATTCAATAATAGTTCCAGATGGTTTTAAAAATAAAAATGATTTAAATTATTTAGCAAATATTTTTTCAATACCAGTTATATATACTGAAAAAAACTTATCATTTTCATCTAGTAATAGTAATTTTAATAGTATAAAATTTATTTCACAAACTGGTAAGTTTAGGGACTATTTTGAAGATATAATAAAACCAAAAGATAGTGATTTTAATTTAGAAGAAAAAATCTTTGATGCTTTAATAATTTTAAGAAATATTCATTATCTTGCTAATACCTCGCAGAATTTTGAACTAGATAAAATAATTCATTCTGGGCATTGGAAAGTGGAAGGTATTTCAACATATGAAGGAAAGGTAAATTGATAAGTTAATCAGTACAAGAAAAATAATATTTTTCGAAGTTAACATTATTTCTGCAGTTTCCGCCAAATGCATTTTTTAAATTATACTTTAGCAAGAAAGCTTTATTTTTTAGATTAAGAATAACCAATTTGGGTAAATAATTTTCATTAAATACATTAAATTCAAGATTTTTTAAATTTGTATTATGCATTAGTAACTCAGTTAAGTTTTTTAAATTATAAAATGCTAAATGATCTAATTTTACTATTGGGTTATTATTAAGATTTAGATGTACAATAGTATCGGAATAGTAAAATGCATAGCTTGGTAAATAGTTTATCTTATTAAATGAAAGGTCTATTTTATTTAGGTTTGGATTACGATAAAAAAAATTACTATTTACTTCATTTATTTCATTATGAGAAAGATCTAACTTAACTAGCGAATTTAAGTCATGTAAATTTTTTACTTTAATTATTTTATTTCTTGATAGATTAAGATACTTTAGATTTAGCATAGAAGGATTTATAAAAGATAGATCATTAATTTTATTATTACTTAAATTTATCTCAACAATATTTATTAAATCATCAAAAGTTTTTTCATTTATTGTTTCAATATTCGAATTTAAAATACTTAACTTTTTTAAATTATTTAAATTTTTTAAAGAAAGATTAGATAAAACTAGATTTTTATTATTTTTTATTTCAATCTCTTCAATATTATTTAAGTTATTAAAAGAATTTTTTTCAATATACTGTATACCATTATTATCAAAAGATAATTTTTTTAGCTTAAGATTTTTGAAGCTATCTTCTTTTAATGAGTGTATATATGTATCAATAAATGAAATACTTTCTAAATTAATAAGAGTATATAAGAGGTTTAAATCATCATTTTTAAAATTTCTAAAATCTAAAGATCCTCTAAAAATAGTTAATTTTTTAATATCTGATTTTTGAGTGAAGTTTTCAAGAAATTTAAAATTTACTTTAGAAAACTGTTGGTTATTTATAAATAACTCTTTAGAAAATTTGTTGTAGCTATATAATGGATTGTGTTCAGATTTTATATCACAATTTTTTTTATAAAGAATTTCATAATTTTTTAAAGAGTAAAGATTACATAAAAATTGAAATTTTCTATCCTTACTATACTCCTTGTAAAATAATTCAGGATTGTATTCAAGTCTAATGTCTTTAATGTTTTTTAGTCCATGGAAAGCAAAATCTTCAATAACAGATATTTTATTTCCAACTAAGTTAATAGTTTCTATATTTTCTAGTTTGCTAAAATACTCATTTTTTATAATTGGAAGAATATTGCTTGAATAAACTATCTCTTTTATATATTTTCCATCAGGAAATAAAAAAGCATTTTTATTTAATTGATCAATTCTAAAACCCTCTATAATTATTTTTTCAGCATTTGGGAAAATACTTGTGTTATATATAGAACTTAAATCTAAGAATTCAGTATAAACTATAGAATTAGGGGAAGGTTTTAAATGTATAATTTTTGCACTTTTATTCTCTATTTCTGAAATTAAAATAGCAGTCCTATGTGAAGATAATTGATAGGTAGAATTTTTTGCAATTTCTATCCAACGATTAAAAGGATAATTAAACTGAATTTTAAAAAAATATTGATTATTTTCATTGCTTACTGAAAATTTACAAGTTAATACGCCAGATAATTTTTTAGGGTAATTTATTAATTTAAAATTTCTATCATTCTCTATAAATTTAATTTTTTTACAAGATTCTTCTTCTATATATGAATTATTATCGTTTTTGATGTTTTTAATATTAAATTCTTTAAGATTGCTATTAGTTGAATTTAAAATTGAAGGGGTGATTAAAAATTCTGAATAATCTGCAATATTATCTGATATACCAGCGTTATTTTCAGATTTATTTGGAATAAAAAGTGTTTCCTCATTGTTTAAATTTAATAAGTATACTAGTCCATTGTTTGGAAGAAATAATTCTTTATAATCGCTATTTATTTTTAATCTCTCCGTTGCTTGTAATTGATTAGTAATTAAAAACAAAAGAAAAATTGCTAATATTTTTTTATAACTAATTTTATTCATGAAAAATCCTTTTTTCGATTGTAGTTAAGTAATATTTAATAAATATCATAAAAAACTACAGTTAATTAGGATATTTTTTTATCAGTAATTAAATTTTTATTCTATATTATTTTAAAGAATTTTGATTTTTTATATTTTAGGAAAATAATTTAAGGTATTTTTCGTTCCATCTTAAAGAATCTTTAATTGCATCTTCAATACTTAATGAAGTTTTCCAATTTAATAATTCATTAGCTTTATCACAACTAGCAAATGCGCCTGCAACATCTCCAGGTCTTGGCAATGTTTCTATTGTGTTTATCTTTGCTTGATAAACATTTTCAAATGCTTTTAATAACTCTTTAACTGTTACACCTTTTCCAGAGCCAATATTAATTACCTGAAAGTTATTCTTTGATTGAGAAAATATTTTAGAGAAATTTTCTACCGCTCTAACATGTGCTAGTGCTAAATCCCATACATGAATGTAATCTCTTATTCCACTCCCATCGCGTGTTGGCCAATTCGTTCCTGTTATTTGAAAAACCTGATTTCTACCTGTGGCTGTTTCTATTAGCTTGGCTAAAACATGGCTAGGATTTTTAATGTGCATTCCGGATCTTAAATTTGGGTCTGCTCCAATTGGATTAAAATATCTTAAAGAAATTGCTTTAAAATCTGGATAGGCATGGCTAAAATCATTTAAAATTATCTCCATCATATATTTAGTTTTTGCATATGGACTTAAAGGATTTAGTGGGGAATTTTCTTCTGCTTTAAATCCACTCACTGTGTCATAGATAGAAGCAGAACTACTAAAAACAATATTATTGCATTTTAAGTCGCTTAATATTTTAAATAATTCATTCGATTTTCCTACATTTTCTTTATAATATTCATAAGGATTTTTTACACTTTCAGGTACAATAATTAATGCCGCACAGTGAATAGTATGGCTTATTTCTGGATGTTCAGAAAATATTTTTTTGAGAGTTGATTTATCAGTAATATCAGCGTGATAAAAGACTCTATTTGTGACAAACTCTTTTTTACCAGTGACTAGTGAATCCAAGATAATTGGAGTGTGTCCATGATCTTCAAGAGCTGAGCAAATGGTGCTCCCAATGTACCCAGCTCCACCAGTAACAAGTACCTTCATAAGGGGCTCGCTTTCAAATGGTTAAAATATTTATAACTAATTGAAAATATAGAAAATATTTACTGATAAAGAAAACATCTTCATATTCAATAATTTGTCGCAATCTTTCAGATTCTGTTATATGTGAAAATATCTGAAAAAAGAGTAACTTTACTCTTTTTAGCATATATAGGGGTTCTTTTTATGTTTCAAGACTATCTTTTTTTTGGAGTTGATACAAAAGTTCATTACAGTTACAGAATGCTGCACTTGAGCCACTTAGTTGAAGAAGCCAAACAATTACATAATCTCAATACAAATAGAGCTCTTCTATTATCAGATGCCCTGTTAGGAAGTGTTCTTTTATCCTCTATTTTGGATTATGAAGAACGAGTTAATTTACGTTTTCATTGCAATAGTGATTTTACTATTGGTACGGAAACATCTTATCAGGCAGAAACAAGAGGGTATATAGAATGTAATGAAAATTCTGAGGTTGTTAAGCAATTAGACCTTGGAAATAATATCATTCCAGAATACCAAGTGCGATCTATGCGTTCTCAAAGAAAAAAACCAAATTTATTTGAAGGTCTAACCGTTTCAAAATCAGATTCTATCGAAAAAGCTTTAAATGAACATTTGGCAACAAGTTATCAAATGAATACTTATCTTAAAATAAGTAGTTGGATTTCTCCTGAAAATGGGAAAATAAATGCTTTTGGGGTTATCTACCAAGAATTGCCTGATATTCCTGAAGAAGTATCAATCAAATTAAAAAATCATATTGATTCTTTACCATCTATGAAAGAATTATTTTTGATAGATAGTGATGCTGATATTCTATCTAAAAAACTAATACCCGATGCAACAAAAGCAGTAAAAAGTATTAATCCAAAGTTTGTATGTTCATGCTCTCAAGAAAGAGTAGAAAATGTAATAGTTACTTTACCACTGAATGAACTTTCTGATATTTTAAATAAAGCAGAAGATTTAGAAATGAAATGTCATTATTGCAATAAAAATTACATTGTTTCTATGCAAACTATATCACAAATATATGCAAGTCGTAATCAGGTAAATTCTACTAATTCTAATGAAATGAATTAATATGGAAATATTAAGTTACCAAAATTCGTTAGAGGAAGTGAGCTTTTTATCTAGATATAAGCGTTTTTTTGTTGATGTAAAAGATTCTGATGGTAATTTAAAGACCGTTCATTGTGCTAATAGTGGGAGTATGAAGAGTTGCTTAATAGAAAACTCTAAAGCCTATATCTTAGACTCAAAAAATTCAGAAAGAAAACTTCAATATTCTTTAGAGCTCCTATACTTAGAAGACGGATTTGCATGTTTGAATACATCTAGAGCTAATCATTTTATCAATGAATTATTTTCTAAAATAATAGCAAATGAAAAAAACGAAGATATTGTGAAAGCAGGATTTCCATATGATTTATTTTGCCAATGGGATAATTTTAAAAAAGAAGTAAAATTTAATTCTAAAACAAGATTTGATTTTTGTTTATCGGCAATGGAACAAAAAAGAAAATGTTGGATAGAAGTTAAAAGTGTAAGTCTTAAATTATCTGAAGATACTTGGGCCTTTCCAGACGCTGTAACCGAAAGAGGACAAAAACATTTGCAAGAATTAATGTTGGCAAAAAGTAATGGTGACGATTCTTGGTTATTTTTTGTTTTAATGCGCGGATCTTTAATAGAACCTGTCATATTGAAAAATGGTTTTCGGATTGCACATGAAATCGATCCTAAATATTCTAAATTATTAACTCATGCAAAAAAAATTGGTGTAAAAATAGCTTTAATTATTCCAGGTATATCGCCTTCAGGATTTTCATTAAGAAAGTTCTATCTTTTAGATTAAAGGATATTAATGATTTCTTCTTTGAATAAAAATTCTTTATATGCAATATTGTTATTATTTTGTTTGGGTTTTACGTGGGGTACTAGTTTCTCCATAGCAAAATTTGCTATGGAAAGTGGGATTACCCCCTTGGGTTATTCATTCTGGCAAAGTTTGGGTCCTGCTATCATTGTTTTGATTTTTGCATTGATACAAAATAGAAAACTTCCTCCTTTAAATTCAAAACATATCGTATTTTATTTTATTTGTGGTTTACTTGGAATTGCATTACCAAATTTAACTATGTATTTCTCTGCTTCACACGTTCCTTCTGGTATCCTTGGATTAATAGTAAATACTTCACCTATAATTACTTATATTTTGTCTTTGCTTTTTTTAATTGAAAAATTTTCTTGGCAAAGATCCAGTGGTATTTTACTTGGTTTTTTAGGAATTTTCATTCTTTTTTTTCCTAAACTATCAAATTATTCTGAATATAAGTGGATGCTATTTTCTTTATTTACTCCTTTTTTTCTAGCTTCTTGTACTATATATATGGTTAAATATCGTCCTAGTAAAACATCATCTATAGAATTATCATCAGGGATGTTATTTGCTTCAACCTTACTTATATTGCCTCTAGTTATATTTTCTAATGCATTTCATCCAATAAGTTTTCCTTTGAACACACCTGATCTTTTTATCATTATAGAAATAATTTTATCTAGTATTGGATATATATTATTCTTTGAATTATTGCGAATAGCAGGGCCAGTCTTTTATAGCCTGGTTGGTTGTATAGTTGCATTAGCTGGACTATTTTGGGGATATATTATATTTAATGAAAATATAAAACCTATTGAGTGGCTCTCTGTTTTATTAATATTATCAGCAATCATTCTAGTTACAAAAAAGAAGATAAATGATCAAAGCTAATCAGTTTTTATATTGTAGTTATTGTAAATTTTTTTAATTGTACAATCTGTTCTCATTTTATTTAAAATAAAATTCAATTTGTCTTTATATTCTAATTTAGCAGATTTTTTCGACATAGCATAAAATATTTCTTCAATTTCTTCATGTTTGTAATTTGCTATTTCATATTCATTAAAATTAATTTTTTTAAAATACTTTTTTAGAGAAAGTAAATCTCTTATAGCCATTACTTTAAATCTTTTATTAGCAAACATTAAACTCATATTTTCATCATCTTTATAATATAATTTTTCAATTTTTTCATTATTATTAAAATTTTCGAAGTAAAAAGTTCCCCTTTTTACAGCAATTTGATATTTTAACAAATCTTCATACTTTGAAATTAGATTTTTATTTCCTTTTGGGACAATGAAATTTACAATCTTTTTATATGATAAAATTGGCCCTAAAAAATAAACGAAATTTTTTCTTTCCGTAGTTAAAGACAGTCTAGGGCAAAGATCTACTTTCCCATTTTCTAGATCAATTAAAGTTCTTGTAAAAGGAGCTTCTATTAGTTCAATTTTTACATCAATAGATTTTCCTGCTTCCTTAATAATATCAATTAATGGACCAGTTATAGTATTATTCTCAATAGATATTTCAGGATAACGATCTCTAACATGCATTGTAAGTGTAGCACTAGAAGCAAATACTGAATTATTATATATTATGGTGAAAAATATAAATAAATAAATAGAAAAGATAAATTTCATATTTCAATCTTTATCAAATAATTATTCTTCTAAAATATAATCTTGATTATATAGCAAATATATTTTTATAAAGTCATACTTTTGTCGTCTATTAATTTTTATTTATGCAAATTTTAAATATTAATTTAAATAAGAATAAACTATCGCTAAAAAAACTTAATAGCGATAGTTTTCTGGTTTATATGGACCATCAATAGAGATATTTAGATATTCAGCTTGCTTATTTGATAATCGAGTAAGATTTGCCCCTAATTTTTCTAAATGTAAACGAGCGACTTCCTCATCAAGTTTTTTTGGAAGAGTATAGACACCTACTTTATAATTGCTAGTATTTTGCCACAATTCTAATTGAGCTAATACCTGGTTAGTAAAACTATTACTCATTACAAAAGCTGGATGACCTGTTGCGCAACCTAAATTTGCTAATCGTCCTTCGGCTAAAAGTATGATTTCATGTCCATCTGGAAATCGATATTTATCAACTTGAGGCTTAATATTTATATGTTGAATTCCTTTGTATGCTTTAAGTCCAGCTACATCAATTTCAATATCAAAATGTCCAATATTGAGAACTAAAGCTTGATCACGCATTTGAGCCATATGATTTGCTGTAATAATGTCACAACAGCCTGTTGCAGTTACAAAAATATGAACATCTTTTATAACATCTTCTATTCGAACTACTTGATAACCTTCCATAGCTGCTTGAAGAGCATTTATAGGATCAACTTCAGTAATCAATACGCGGGCACCGTGTGAGCGCATCGAATGTGCACTGCCTTTTCCAACATCACCATATCCTGCAACTAAAACGGTTTTACCAGCTATCATAATATCTGTTGCACGTTTTATACCGTCTGGAAGAGATTCTCTACAACCATATAAGTTGTCAAATTTACTTTTCGTGACGCTATCATTTACATTAATAGCTGGAATTTTTAGTTCACCTTTTTGAGCCATTAGATAAAGATGATGAACTCCAGTTGTTGTTTCTTCTGAAACACCCTTAATGTCTTTTAATAAATGTGGAAATCTTTTATGGACAAGGCTTGTTAAATCGCCACCATCATCTAATAAAAGATTTGGACCTTGGTTATTTGCAAATTTTAAAGTTTGTTCTATACACCAAATATATTCTTCTTCAGTTTCACCCTTCCAAGCAAATACAGGAATACCTTTTGCTGCTATTGCGGCAGCAGCCGCATCAACAGTTGAAAATATATTGCAACTAGACCAACGAACTTCAGCTCCTAATAGTGTTAAAGTTTCTATTAAAACTGCTGTTTCAACAGTCATATGCAAACTTCCGGCAATTCTAGCGCCTTTTAAAGGCTTAGATTGTGAATATCTTTCTCTGAGTGTCATTAAACCAGGCATTTCTTTTTCTGCTAGTTCTATTTGTTTTCTACCTAAATCTGCAAGAGAAATATCTTTAATTTTATAATCCATTTTTTAACTCCAGATAATGAGAAAGTCTAAGAATTTTTAATTTAAGTATAAAAATTAAGAACAATTTATACTCAATAATATTATACTACGGAAAGGTTTTGCTTAAGGCAACTATTCTAGATTTTTTCTCCAAGTTGAAATAATATCTATTACATTATTTGGTAATATAGTATTCATGCAATCACAGCTTTGAGTTACTAAACAAGGATTTTGACAATATTCATTATTGTTACTATTTTTACCAACAATAAAATTTGCATTAATACCAACTGGTGCCCATCGTTTTGGTGCCATAGACTTTATTGGTGGATATAAGCCAATTGTTTTTTTACCAAGAGCTGAAGCAATGTGCAATGGACCTGTACTATTTGCAATAAGACCATCACATAAGTTAACAAAAGAAATAAATTCTGTTAAATCAAATTTTCCAGCAATACTTTTACTAGCATTACAATATGGCATGATTTCGTTTTCAATAAATGCTTGCTCTTCTTTACTACCAGAAAAAAATATTTGATATTCTTTACCAGACAATGAGTTTGCTAAATCTATAAAATTTTTTTTTGCCCACTCTCTGGCACTTCCTTTTGATTTAGGATGTAAAATTAGATTAAATTTAGACGAATCAATTAAATTTACAGCACTGCTTTTTAGTACTTTAAATTTAGATAAACCATAGTATTTAGGCAGATCAGTAAGGGTAAATTTTTTATAAATATTTATTGAAGATAACAAAACTGTGTTTAGTTGGGATTCATGAAGTTCAGAGTTTTTTCTTGTTAAGTTAACTTTTTTATTACAATAAATCCAATGAAAAATTCTTCTATTAGTGCCAATTCTATTTCTAACTTTAGCAGTATAAGCCGCTTTAGCGATCTCTCTATTTGGAAATACATGTAAAATTGTATCAATATTATTTTCTTTGAATTCAGATACTAAATTCTTTGTATCATTAAATAAGTCCCAGTTTAAAAATTGATCAATATGTTTACAGGCTGAAATAATTGGTTCAGTATATTTTTTTCCAAGAAAAAAAATTTTTACATCTGGGAAATATTCTTTTATTATTCCTGCCAAAGGCAATGTAAGAACAACATCGCCTATATTGTCTGTTCTACTGATTACAACATTTTTAATAAGCTTAGTTTCATCCATGAACCATCCTAATTCAGATTTTTTTTATCATATAAATCAACATATTTATATTTTCTCATAAAAAAATAGTTAGAGTATTTAATAAAATTTGAAAATGCAGCGCCAATGCAAATTATTAATCCAATTCTTCCATCTAAAAATCCTTTTTTTAAAAAATAAAATCTAAAAAAAGTCCATATTGGTTGCAATATTATTTGAGGTAAAAATGCAATTTTTTTCTTCCGCATAATTTCTTTTGCGCCAGCTAAACCATATCTGTTCATTTTATCAAAATATTGGTAAAGAGATGTATATGAATAATGCAAAAGATCTGTCTTAAAATGCTCTACCGTATATCCAGGTTTAGGAATAACTCCTTCATGAAGAATATTTTGACTTAGATAAGCTCTTCTTTTATGAAAAAAACGAATTACTCTTCCAGGATACCAGCCAGAATGTTTAACCCAATGGCCTAAAAAAAATGTTTTTCTAGGAAAATCAATCGCTGCAGTTTCATGAAATGTCCCAGAATGTATTCTAGTGATCCACTCATTAGCTAGTGATTCAGGAACTTCTTCGTCAGCATCAATCCATAAAATCCAATCATGGCTGGCATGATCAATTCCAATTTGTTTATTTTCTACAAAACCAAACCACTGAGTAGAAATTACCGTTACATTACTAAATGAATTAGCAATATCGACAGTTTTATCAGTACTTCCTGAATCAACAATAATAATTTCTTCTACAAACTTTAATGAATTAATGCATCGAGCAATATTTTTTTCTTCATTTAAAGTAATGATCACTGCAGTTAATTTTTCAATTTCTGGAACAAAATTAGCAATATCGTAAATATTCATAAAAATTTCTTTGCTTAAACTATTCCCACTCAATTGTTGCCGGTGGTTTTGTACTTATATCATAAACAACTCTGTTAATACCTTTTACTTCATTAATAATTCTAGATGAAACATGGGCGAGGAAATCATAAGGTAATTTACTCCAGTCTGCTGTCATCCCATCTGTAGCACTAACGCATCTAATGGCTGCAACATTTTCATATGTTCGTCCATCACCCATTACGCCAACTGAATTTACAGGTAATAATACAACGAAAGCTTGCCAAGTAGAATGATATAAATCGTTCTTTTTTAGTTCTTGAATAAAGATGGCATCGGCTTCTCTTAAAATATTCAATTTTTCTTTTGTCACTTCACCCAGTACTCTTATACCTAAGCCAGGTCCTGGAAAAGGATGTCTTTGTAGCATGTCATTTGGTATTTTTAATTCTGCACCTAATCTTCTAACTTCGTCTTTGAAAAGTTCTCGTAAAGGCTCAATTAATTTAAATTTCATTTTTTCAGGTAAACCACCTACATTGTGGTGTGTTTTTATTGTAACACTTGTCCCATGCAATGAAATGGATTCTATGACATCGGGATACAAAGTTCCTTGAACTAAAAATTTAGCATTTGGAATATCTTTAGTTTCAGATTCAAAAACATCTATAAAAGTATTTCCTATTATTTTACGCTTAGTTTCTGGATCTGATACTCCAGCTAATCTTGTTAAGAATAAATCTGATGCATCAACTCCTTTTACATTTAAATTTAAATCTTTTTGGAATCTCTCTAAAACTTCTTCGTATTCATTTTTTCTTAAAAGACCATTATTTATAAATAAACACAATAATCTATTTCCAACAGCTTTTTGTGTTAAAACTGCCGCAACGCAAGAATCAACACCACCGCTTAAAGCGCATATAACTTGAGTATCTGAACCTTCTTCATCAACTTTTTCACGAATGAGTTCAACGGCTCTTTCAATTTGTAAATTACTATTCCATACTTTTTTATCACCACAAATTTCTTCAACAAAATATTTAATGATTTCTTTTCCATATTTTGAATGTTCTACCTCAGGATGAAATTGAACACCAAATATGGGTAAATTTTTATGATGAAATGAGGAAACAACATTATTTCTCGTTTTAGAATCTATTTCAAGTTTGTTTGAAAGTTTTGTTATTTCATCACCATGACTCATCCAAACAATATTTTCTTCTATATTTTTAACAGAAAATAGAGGATTATTCTTCTCAATATTTCCTGAAATTAATATTTTTTCAAAGCCATATTCTCTATTTTTAGCTGGTGATACAATCCCACCTAGCATGAAATTAATTAATTGAAGTCCATAGCAAATTCCTAAAATTGGCACACCAATTTTTTCAATATCTAAATTAATTTTAGGAGAGTTTTCTTCATAAACGCTATGAGGGCCCCCGGAAAAAATGATTCCAGACAATAAATTTTGTTTTTGTAATTCAGCAATTCTTGCTTCCGCTTTGCTAAAGGGAACGATCTCAGAATAAACTGATATTTCTCTAATTCTTCTTGCAACTAGTTGAGTAAATTGTGAGCCGAAATCAACGACGAGTATCATATTTATTCCTTTATTTACTATTTTATTTAATTTTTAAATTAACTTCTGCTCAAACTATAATTTGGTGCTTCTTCTGTAATATTTACGTCGTGAACATGGCTTTCACGAAGACCAGCTGCAGTAATTTTTACAAATTGAGCTTTTTGGTGGAGTTCATCAAGATTTTTTGCCCCTACGTAACCCATTCCCGCTCTAACACCACCAACTAATTGATGAAGTACTTCATTCAAGGAACCTTTGTATGGTACTTGACCTTCAATGCCCTCTGGTACAAGTTTGTTATTATCACTTTGGGTGCCTTGAAAATATCGGTCTTTTGAGCCTTGCTTCATTGCTCCTAAAGAACCCATACCTCTATATTTTTTATAAACCTTACCTTGAAAGCTTATTCTTTCTCCTGGTGCTTCTTCAGTTCCGGCTAAAAGACCACCAAGCATTACTGTATGAGCGCCTGCTGCAAGTGCTTTCACAATATCTCCGCTAAATTTAATTCCACCATCAGCGATTATTTTTACGTTTGTTCCTTGTAGTGCTTCTGAAACATTCATAATAGCGCTTATTTGTGGCACACCAATTCCTGCAACGATTCGTGTTGTACAAATAGAACCAGGTCCTATTCCAACTTTAACACAATCAGCTCCAGCATCTGCTAATGCTTTTGCAGCATCTCCAGTTGCGATATTTCCTGCAACTATTGAAAATTTCGATCCATACTGTTTTCTTACATTTGCTACAGTTGAAATAACACCTTTACTATGACCGTGAGCTGTATCTATGACTAAGACATCAATTCCTGCTTCGACTAAAATTGGAATTCTTTGTTCCAAATCAAAAGGAGTAACACCTACTGCTGCACCCACCAACAGTCTCCCTGAAGAGTCTTTGCTCGCCATTGGGTATCTGATAGCGTTTTCAATATCTCTGCGTGTAATTAAACCCACTAATTTATCGTGTTCATCTACAACTGGAAGTTTTTTAATTCTATGCTTTTGAAGAAGTGATTTTACACTTTCAAATAAATTTTGGTCAAAAGGTGCATCTTTACTTTTTTTAGTCATAACTATAAGTTTTGAACGTTCTGTCATGATATCTTTTACATATTTTGTTTCATCAGTTTCAAAGCGTAGATCTCTTCCAGTAACAATTCCCAAAAGTCTTTCACTTTCAACTACAGGAAGACCTGAGATTTTTCTTTGTTGCATAATCAGTTTAGCTTTTTGAATAGTATCAAAGGGAGAAATTGTTATAGGATTTGCTACTACTCCACTTTCTGATCTTTTAACAAGTCGTACTTCTTCGGCTTGAGCATCTGGTGTTAAATTTTTATGAATAATTCCCAGACCACCTAATCTTGCCATGCATGAAGCCAGTTCGTGTTCTGTAACTGTATCCATGGCAGCTGAAATAATTGGGCTTTGAAGTTTTATAGTACTTGAAATATAGCTACTTACATTTGCTTCATGAGGCAAAGTTTCTGAATAACTTGGTAGCAGCAGGACATCATCAAAAGTTAAGGCGTCATAGACTACCTTTTTGCTAAATAGAGATTTATCTTTATTAAATTCAATGGTCATCTTGTTTACTCCATTATTCTTGACTTATAGTCGCTAATCAAAACTAGTGACGATGCTTTATCAAAATAAATTTTGTATATCTAGTAAATAAAAAAATCTGGTCAAAATTGTTTAAAAATTGTTCTATTTATTTAAAGAAGATTGTGATGATAAAATTTCTATTAGGAAAATAGAATACATATAGAAATATAAAATTTTTGAAAATTGATTAAAAATATAGCACCAATATTTTCTAATCTACTAAAACTCAATCAAATCTCAAATAAATAAAAAAATGTTAGAGTGGATAAATTACAAAGAAGTATTTTCTAATAATTTCAATAGTTTAATAAAGGTAAAAAAATTATTAAAATTTTTTTTAAGAAAGATTTGACAACTCAAACTGGGTTGTGTAGCTAGATGTTCTCGCCGCTAAAAAGCTCTGACTCGAAAGAGGAAGAGAAAAGGCGAAAGTTATTTGACAAGAGAAGAGAGCAGAAACAGAGTGCGGGAGCGTTGTGTTTCGTATCGAAAGAGACGAGGCACAAGGTTCCTTCATAAAAGAAAGAACCGTCAAGGTAGAGTAAAACTACCATAAAAAGTAAAAGCGAGCTCCGTAAGGAGTAAGAAATAAGAGCTAAGAGTTTGATCCTGGCTCAGAACGAACGCTGGCGGCGTGCCTAACACATGCAAGTCGAACGGGTGTAGCAATACATTAGTGGCGCACGGG